>JADYZQ010000124.1 GCA_020853015.1 Deltaproteobacteria bacterium | reverse complement strand
TCTACAACAACGCCCGCGTGGCCCTCTCCGAGCGTTCCTGGGAGCTGATGAGCCTGCGGGTCCTGGGCTTCACGCGGGGCGAGGTCTTTCGCATCCTCGGCTCCGAGATGCTGGTGCAGCTGATCCTCGCGCTGCCGCTGGGCTGGGGCTTGGGCTACGCCTTCTCGGCCCTGCTGGTGTGGCTGATGCACACCGAATCCTTCGAGATCCCCTTGGTCGTCGAGCGCAGCACCTTCGCCTACGCCTCCTCGGTGGTGCTCCTCTCGGGGCTGGTCAGCGCCTGGATTATTCGTCATCGCCTGGACCGCACGAATCTGGTAGAAGCCTTGAAGGTTCGCGAGTAGCGCATGGAAATACACCGCGGAAAAAATTGGCTGTTCTGGATCCCGATCCTGCTGGCCGCGGGTTTCGGGATCTTTTGGGCCCTGCGTCCCCAGCCCATCCCCGTCGAGATCGCCGAGGCCCGCCTCGGTCCCTACGAGCAGCAGGTCGTCGAGGAAGGCAAGACCCGAGCCCGCGACGTCTTCAAGATCCTCTCGCCGGTCGCCGGCAACCTGCGCCGGGTCCAGCTTCATCCCGGGGACAGGGTAAAGGAAGGGGACTTGCTGGCCGAGGTCGACCGACCCGGCCTCTGGCCGATCAAGTCGCCCGTCGCCGGGACCGTCCTGCGCGTGCAGCGGGAGAGCGGCGGCCCCATTGAGCGAGGCGACCTCATCATGGAAGTCGCGGACCCCGGGCAGCTCGAGGTGGTCTCGGAGGTCCTGACGGGGGACGCCCTGGGCATCAAGCCCGGCGACGCGGTGCGGATGGAAAGCTGGGGCGAGTGTCGGGCCCTCGAGGGCAAGGTGCGGCGGGTCGAGCCCGGCGCCTTCACCAAGGTCTCGGCCTTAGGAATAGAAGAACAGCGGGTCAACGTCATCATCGACTTCAGCGGGACGACCGGACATTGCGAGGGACTCGCGGACGGCTTCCGCCTGAACAACCACATCACCACCTTCCGCCGCGAGGAGGCGCTGACGATCCCGGTGGGGGCCCTGTTTCGCGACGGCAAGGATTGGGCGGTCTTTCAGGTGACGGCGGGCCGGGCTAAAAAGGTCCGGGTGGAGGTGGAACGCCGCAATCCCGAGCTCGCCCTCCTCGCCGCGGGGCTGAAGCTGGGCGACCAAGTCGTGGTCTATCCCAGCGACGAGCTCGAGGACGGAGCGCGGGTGACGCCCTTGAACGAAGGCAAAAACCGAAACTAGAACAAGCCCCCGAAGCCCCCGCTCTTCTTCCGGCCTCCCCCGAAGATCGAGCCCAAGACGCCCCGGATGATCTGGTTGCCCAGCTGCGAGCCGATGCTGCGCGCGGCGGACTTGACGAAGGCCTCGCCCACGCCCTGCCGCTGGCTCGCCCTCGGCTTGGGGGCCGGCTGGGCGGCCTCGGGCGCGGCCTGAGCCGCGGCGGCCGCGAGCTCTTGCTGGCGCTTCTTCAACATCTCGAAAGCGGATTCGCGGTCCAGCATCGGCTCGTACTGTCCGGCCAGCGGCGAGCGCGAGACGCGCTCGGCGCGCTCCGCGTCGGTGAGAGGGCCGACCCGCGATTCGGGCGGCGCCACCTTCACGCGCTGCACCGGCGTCGGTTTTCCGTCATGATCGAGCAGCGAGACCAGGGCCTCGCCCACGCCCAGCTCGGTGATGGTCTTCTCGGTGTCGATCTCGGGATTCTGCCGGAAGGTCTGGGCCGCCACTTTGACCGCCTTCTGGTCGAGCGGGGTGAAGGCGCGCAGGGCGTGCTGCACGCGGTTGCCGAGCTGACCTAAGACGGACTCGGGGATATCGAGCGGATTCTGCGTGACGAAATAGACGCCGACCCCCTTCGAGCGGATCAGGCGAACCACCTGCTCGATCTTCTCCAGCAGGGCCTTGGGTGCCTCCTTGAAAAGGAGGTGGGCCTCGTCGAAGAAGAAAACCAGCTTGGGCCGGTCGAGATCGCCCACCTCGGGCAGCTGCTCGAAGAGCTCGGACAAAAGCCAAAGCATGAAAGTCGTGTAGACCCTGGAATCGGTCATCAACTGCGTGGCGTCCAAGACGCTGATCACGCCGTTGCCGGAAAAATCCTTCTGCATCAGGTGCTCGAGGCGCAGCGTGGGCTCGCCGAAGAAGATGTCCCCGCCGGATTCGGACAACACCAGAAGCTGGCGCTGGATGGTGCCGAGGGTCTGGGGGCTCAAGTTGCCGTACTCGGACTTGAGCTCCTTCGCGTTGTCGGAAACCCAAGTGAGCATGGCCTGCAGGTCCTTCAGGTCGAGTAGCAAGAGCCCCTGGTCGTCGGCGATCTTGAAGACGACCTGCAGCACCCCTTCCTGCGTCTCGTTGAGGTTCAAGACGCGGCTGAGCAAGAGCGGACCCATCTCGGAGACCGTGCTGCGCAGCGGGTGGCCCTTCTTGCCGTAGATATCCCAAAAGACCGTCGGATAGGCGCGGTTTTGGTAGCCGGGGATCTGTAGCTCGGCGATCCGTTCTTGGATCTTGCCGGCGGGCTGGCCGACCTGGGCCAGCCCCGAGAGGTCGCCCTTGACGTCGGCCATGAAGACGGAGACGCCGGCGCGGGCGAAGTCCTCGGCGAGGCGTTGGAGAGTGACGGTCTTTCCTGTGCCGGTGGCGCCGGCGATCAGGCCGTGGCGGTTGGACATGCGCAATTCGAGCGCCGAGGGCTGTCCCTTGGCGTCCCTGCCTAAAAAGATGGGGGTCATGATCGGCTCCTTAAATCGGAAAGAGGTCGTCTAAGGCCTTCAAGTTCGCCGGCGAAAGGACGAGCTTGAGGGCCCCCAGGTTTTCGGTCCATTGCTCGACGCGGGTCGCGCCGGTGATCACGCTGGAGACGCCGGGCTGCGCGACGGCCCAGGCCAGGGCGAGCTGGGCGCGGCTGCAATCCAGTTCGTCGGCGACCTGCTTGAAACGCTTCACCTGCGAGACGCGCTCGGAGGTCAGGATCCCCTCCCGCAACCATGCGATCTTGTCCAGGCGCGAACCCGCGGGAATACCCGCGTCGTACTTTCCGGTGAGCAGGCCGGAGGCCAGGGGGCTCCAGACCACGAGACCCATGCCCAGCTCGGCGGCGGCCTCGCGGACCTCGCGCTCGACCTTGCGGCGCTCGACCAGGCTGTACTGCGGCTGCTCGACCTGGGGGCGGTAGAGGTTTCGCGTCTCACCTAGGCGATGCGCCTCGCGCAGCTGCTCGCCGCTCCACTCGCTGGTCCCCCAATACAAAACTTTCCCCTGACGAACCAGGTCGTCCATCGCTCGGGCGGTCTCCTCGAGCGGGGTCTCGGGATCGAAGCGGTGGCAGAAATAGATATCGAGGTAATCGGTACCGATGCGCTTCAGGCTCTTCTCGACCGATTCGAGGATATGCTTTCGGGAAAGGCCGCGGTCGTTGACGTCCTCGCTCATCGGCCAGAAGACCTTGCTGGAGATCACCAGCTCGTGACGGGGGAACTCGCGCAGGACCTTTCCCATCGCCAATTCGGATTCGCCTTTGGCATAGATGTCGGCGATGTCGAAGAAGTTGACCCCCGCCCCGTAGGCCGCGTGGATAATGTCTCGGATGGTCTTCTCGTCGGTAACGCTGCCGCCATAGGTGGTCCAGCCCCCGAGGCCGAAGGCGCTGACCTTGGTGCCGCAGCGGCCTAAGGGACGATAAGGCATGTTGGCGTGGAACATACGTAACCTTTCGGGTGTCGCGACAGTGTAGCGAAATTCGCCCCGTCCCCCAACCGGAAATTATCCAAAAAGATTCAGCTGCGGCGCCGCGGGCCGGCGGAAGGCGGCGACGGAGAGCTGGGGCCCCCGGTCCTTCAGACCGGCCTTTTTCTTGCCCATCGCGAAGAGGGCCGCGACCTGCTCGGCGAAGGCCCCCTCGCCGGTCATGCGCCGGCCGAAGCGCGGGTCGCTGAGCTTTCCCCCGCGCAGCGACTCGAGGCGGTGCAGGACCTTCGCCTTGCGGTCGGGGAAGTGCTCTTCCAACCAGTTTTCGAAGAGCCCCTTGAGCCCGAAGGGGAGCCGCAGCATCACGTAGCCGGCGAAACGCGCCCCGGCCCGGGCCGCGGCGTTGAGGATGGCCGGGATCTCCGAGTCGTTGAGCGCGGGGAGGATCGGCGCCGTCATCACGCCGACCGGCACCCCGGCCTTGGCCAGGGCCTCGATCGCCTCGAGGCGGTGCCGCGGCGAGGAGGCCCGCGGCTCGAGCTTGCGGGCGAGCTCGGCGTCCAGGGTGGTGACGGAGACGAAGACCGCCGCCGCCTTGTCGCGGG
>JADYZQ010000123.1 GCA_020853015.1 Deltaproteobacteria bacterium | reverse complement strand
CGACCTCGAGGACCCGCTTTCGATCCACAGCCGCGAGGTTCCGCCGGGCGTCGAGGTCTTCGAGATCAGCGGGCCGTTTTTCTTCGGGGTGGCGGAGAGCCTGAAGGACACCCTCGACATCGTCGAGAAGCCGCCGAAGGTGTTGATCCTGCGCATGCGTCACGTCCCGGCGATGGACGCGACCGGGCTGATGGCCCTGGTCGATCTCAAGCGGCGCTGCGACCAGCAGGGGACGACCTTGATCCTCTCGGGGGTGCATGCCCAGCCTTACCTGGCCATCGACAAGGCGGGGAAACTCGAGCTGTTCGGGGAGGCCAATGTCCTAACCAACGTCGATCTCGCGCTCAACCGAGCCCGGGAGATCCTGGGCCTGCCGCCGGCGCCCCCGCCGGAGAAGTTCGTTCCCAGCGTGGCTCAGGAGAGAATGGATTGAGGATGAAAAGAGTTATTTTTTCGGCTTCCACTCCGGCTTGATCAGCTCGTGGGGGAGCATGTCGGAGTAGTGCACGTCGATCATCTTGTCGCCGATGCGGCGCGATTGGCGGCGGGTGCCGAAATATCGCAGGCCGATCTTGCGGGCGTTGCTGATCGCGATGGGATTGTCGGCGTAGTTCTCGCCCAGGATGTTGTGCAGCTTCAGTTCCTCGAAGCCGTACTTGCAGAGCAGCCACAGCGCCTCGGCGCCCAGTCCCATGCCCTGGTACTTCTTCTCGCCGATGGCGAGGCCCACCTCAGCCTTGCGGTCCTCCCAGTTGATGTGCATGAAGCCGCCGTCGCCGATGAGTTGGTCGTCGGGGATGTAGAAGATCGAGAAGACCCGCTGCGTGGGGTCGCGGTTGGTCTCTTCCACCCAGCGGATCTGCTCGGCCAAATGGGTCTGGTAGGTCATATCCCGGAGATGGCCGAAGATCTCCGGGTCGTTGAACCACTTCACGAAGTACTCGGCGTGATCCACGCTTAAGGGGGATAGGTAGAGGCGCTCGCTGCGGTAGAGGACGGGGTTCTTTCCTTTGGGCATGGGGGCATTCTACCCGAAGCGCGGACTTTCAAAAAATCAAATTCCCGAGGGCAGAAAATCGAGGCTCCAGCCCACGCCGAATTGCAGCTCCCAGCTCAGGGGCAGCGAGGCCGCGGTACCGTCCGCGTCCCGGGTGACCCCCGCCGCCGGAGAGATCAGGAAGCGGAAGTAGGGAAAAATCGAGGACTCCTGCGTGAGCTGGATGTTGAAGGAAGCATGGCCGCCGGCGGCGAAGAGCGAGCCGGAGACGTTCGCTTCGCCGCCGCCCAGCTCGTGCGGCTGGCCGAAGAGCTGCCGCAGCCCCGCGAGGGCCGCGAGGTCGAGGCGCAACATGCCGTAGCGGTGCAGGGGGATGCTGCCTTGCAGGCGGCCCAGGAGGTTGAGCTCGTTGAAGACCCAATTGCTGTCGATTTGAGCTCCGAAGCCGAGCCAGGGGATGGGGCGGAACAGGGCCCCGGCGCCCAGACGGTAGAATTCGGGATATCCGGCGTCCGGCCCGCGACTGCGGCCGGAGCGGGCGCTGAAGCTCAAGGGGAAATCCACGTTCACCGAAAGCATGCGAAAGCGCCGCTCGGGCGGATGGTAAGGCTGCGTCATGTCGGCGCAACGGTCGCCGGGCAGAGGATTGGCCCGGATTTCCGGGGAACAGTGCTGGTTGGAGAGGACGGGGGGCGTCATGAAACCCTTCGGTCTTTCATGTGCCCCGGCGAATGCCTAACGGGATTATCGGCAAAAGTCCAGAAAGGGTGCGTCCGGATCGGCCTACCCGTCCTCGTCCACGATCGTGACGGTGGCTTGAAGGTCGTTGCGATCGGCATATCCCGGCGTTAAAAAGCGCATATATCGGCCGTCGCCTGCCAAGAATTTTTTGAAAAAGGCGACGGTATAGAGCTTGACCATGGGGACGAATTCTTCCGAGGGTATTGGGGAGGGGTCCCCATCGGGATTCTGTCCCGCATAGTTAAACCGATCGTTCGCTTCGAATAAACGGATATCGGTGCCGGGGACAAAGTCGTCCGTTAATCCGTCCACGGGGTCGACGTCGAGCGATTCGCCGGAGTCCGCTCCAATGCGCGTGCAGACGTTGCGTCCTCCGCCGAAACCGAAGGCTTGGGTCGGCGGCAGCAGAGGCACCACGACCTCGCCCTGATTCCAAAAGGTGCAGGCTTGATTGCCGGCGGCACCCATGGCGGGATTGCAGATCCGAAGGTTGGGATTGGCGGGATTTGGAATCATATTGGTGAGCGGCTCGATGAGCAGTTCCCCGGTGACAGGATCTCGAAGCGAGGGATCGCCGTTCAATGCGGCCTCCCGCGTCTCCTCGATCGATCCGCAAAGGTCCGTTTGATAGTTAAAGTGGATGGCTTCCTGGTTTTTGACATAGATGCGCGGCGTGGCCAGAACGGTGGTCTCGAACAGCTCGGGAACGATCACGGTTCCATTTTCGATCCTCGTTCCGCCCATGGCTAAATACGGTATGTCGATCGTGGCCACGTCCTCCAAAGAGCTGTCGCGGCCCGGCTCGTAGAGGACCATGGCCTTGATCCTCGCATCCGCGCTAATCCCCTGGCTCGCCCAACCTCCCGCCACGGCAAGGGAAGTCCTCCCTCCCGTGGAGAATCCGGAGAGTCCGATGCGTTCGGCGTCGATGCTTGCGGAAATCGGGTTGGTCGCGGCCAGCATATAATCGATGACCAAGGGAAGGTCGCGAACTCGGCGGAAGCCCGGGGCGGCCGGAGGCGGCGTATTTCCATTATGGCGCGGAACCACGATCACGAAGCCGTGGCTGGCCAAGGTTTCGTGCACCGGAAGCTGGCTGAGCCTTTGTTGATCGGCGCCAGGGCCGCCTCCGCCGTGACTATGAACGACCAGCGGGAATTTTCCGGGAGCGGGCGAGGCGTTTTGAACCGCGCAGAGCGGCGAGCTTCGCAGGTAAGTTCCCCCGACGCCCGTGATGGTGTACGTGGTTTGGCAATTAGGTTGGGAGAGAGTCGGATAATAAACCTGGATGCGCGGCAGGGCGGGGCCGAATACCGGGACATTTTCAAAGGTGCGGATGCCTACATTGTAGGGCCCCATCTCGTCGGGCGCATATAGCGTTTGCTTGCCGTGCTTTATATCATGAGCCTGAAGATCCTTGGAGAAGGCCGGTGGAGCGGGCGATATGACCGCAACGCCGATTAGAGAAACGATGAGCAGGAACAAGATATTTTTGAAATGGCGAACGTGCATGCCTACCCTCCTTCCCATTTCAATGACATTCCGCAATAAGCTCTCCGTTAAAATCGACTCCCCCCATGACGCTGCAAAAACACCCCAGCGGATCTTCCGCGAAGGGCCGACTGTCGCTCGAGCAACTCGGCTGAACCCCGAATTGCCCCGCGTTGAGCGCGCCCGGCTCGGTGCCCGACCGCACCCAGGCATCCAGCGCATGCACGGCATCCAAGAAAAACCCTTGGGGCGGCGGCGGAGGGTCGAAGGGTCCGCCATGACTCATGTTTCTCACCAGGTACAGGCGGACGAGCTCGGATTTCCCGGCACCGACGATGCGTTCCACGAACTCGAGCTGTCCGCCGGGGAAGACGGTGCGATCGCGGAGGCCGTGAAAAATGATGGTGGGTCTTTGCAGATCCGCGCCGAACTCCATGTCTTCCCAGGCTCGTCGCACCGCTTTAGGCCGTTTCGTGGCGTCGTAGGCGAGGGCTAGGGCCAGCTGAGCGTCCACGTCCGGCTCCGCTAATACCGCCTCCCGGTACTGCGGGTCGGCGGTGGAGATGCCGACAGGGCCGATCAAATTATCCAATTTCGCCTGTGCGGTCGTTTCCATGGGGGTTAAGCCCGTTAAAGGAACCCGGTTGGGCTCCGCAAGATAGGAGGCGATGCGATCCATGATCGTGGTGAGGACGCCGTTTCCGCCGGTGCCCAGGACGAAGCCGTCAAAAGGCGCGCCGGGCTCGTCGGCCAAAAGGGCGTTGCCCATGGAAGTTCCGCGCGAGGAGCTGAAGGCATAATATCCCGCCGGAGCGACGAAAACTTCGGAGAGCAGATCGCGCAACAGGTGGGAGGTCCCGAGATATCCGTTGCGATAATCGTGGGTATGAAAGGGCGGCTTCATGAAGGCCTCATAAGGGGTGAATCCCGGAAATCCCGGACCCGCATGATGCATGACCGCGATCGCATAGCCTTCGTTCATCAGGGGTCCGATCAGGCCCGCAAATAGAGTGAACACTTGCGTCGCCGGCGCCATTCCGGGAGGGACGAAAACCAAAGTCCGGTCCGCGCAGTTCTTGGGAACGCGCATCACCCAGCTGGTGGGAACTTTCTTCATCTCCAGAGAATTGACGTGGTTTCCATTCGCGTCGTAGCGCGCGCCGGCGCAACCCTGACAGCCGACCAGAAAGGCATGGGCGGGAATTCCGGGAGCCGCCGGTTTCCATTCGTCATAAGCGATGTCGAATCGTTCCCGTTGCTCGTCCGTGAGGCTGTGGTACTTGGCTTCACAATCCTCGGCGTAGGCCGAGGCGCTTATGGCCGTGTTGCCGGTCAAAAAGACAAGCCATAAAGTTAGATAGCATTTTTTAGGAAATCCCATGCCTACCCCCTTCGTCCGCTTGAACGGACGACCCCTGATTGAAAATTGTCCGCTTGAAGGGGTGGGATTGGCAATACTTAATCTTCAGCCGCGGAAACTGCGAATTGTTTTTTCCCATTTCCATAGCGCTGCAGCGAGTTTGGGTATTAATCCCCTGAAATTCTAAAATGCCTTATTTTCCTTGAAAAAATGCCCTTGGGTCTTTAGGGGAGGGGCGTGTTCCAGCGCTACCAAAACCTCCACTTCGTCGGCATCGGCGGCATCGGCATGTCGGGGATCGCCGAGGTCCTGCTGAACCTCGGCTACCGCATCTCCGGCTCCGACCAGAAGCGCAGCCCGATCACCGCCCGGCTCAAGAAGAAGGGCGCCCGCATCCATTACGGCCACAAGGCCTCGCACATCGAGGGGGCCCAGGTGGTGGTGATCTCCTCGGCGGTGCGGGCGACCAATCCGGAGGTCGCGGCGGCCAAGAAGGCGGGCATCCCCGTCATCCCCCGCGCCGAGATGCTGGCCGAGCTGATGCGGCTAAAGTACGGCATCGCGGTGGCGGGTTCGCACGGCAAGACGACCACGACCTCCCTGGTGGGTCAGGTGCTTTCCGGCGCGGGCATGGACCCGACGATGGTGATCGGCGGGCGCCTCAACAGCCTGCGCAGCAACGCCAAATTGGGCAAGGGTGAGTTCCTGGTCGCGGAGGCCGACGAGTCCGACGGCTCTTTCCTGAAGCTCAACCCTACCATCGCCGTCATCACCAACATCGACCCCGAGCACCTCGACCACTATAAGGACTTCGAGGCCCTCAAAGAGACCTTCGTCGCCTTCGCCAACAAGGTGCCGTTTTACGGCAGCATCGTCGCCTGCGCGGACCATCCCGTGGTGCGGGAGCTGCTGCCGCGTTTCCAGCGCAAGGTGGTGACTTATGGGCTCGAGTCGCCCGCCGACTACGGCGCCGAGAAGATGGTCCAGGATGGCCTGCGGCAGCGCTTCACCGTCCTCTACCGCAAGGAAAAGTTGGGAGAAGTGGTCCTGCAGTCGCCCGGTCGGCACAGCGTCGCCAATGCCCTGGCCGCCATCGCGGTGGGGCGCGAGCTGGACATCCCCTTCCGGAAGATCGCCGCGGCGCTTAAGGACTTCCGAGGCATCGAGCGCCGCTTCCAGGTGCTCTGCGACAACGGCGTCACCGTGATCGACGACTACGGCCATCACCCGGTCGAGATCCGCGCCACCTTGAAGGCCCTGCGCGAGGCCTTTCCCGAGCGACGCCTGGTCGCCCTGTTTCAGCCGCACCGCTATACCCGCACCCGCGACCTCTTCCACGACTTCGCCCAGTCCTTCGGCGACGCCGACAAGGTCTTCCTCACCGAGGTCTACGCCGCCGGCGAGGACCCGATCGTCGGCGTCTCTTCGCGCGCCCTCCACGACGCGATGGACCAGGCCAAGACCGTCTTTCGCGCCGACAAGCTCTCCTTGATTCCCGCGGTCCTCGAGCAGGTACAGCCCGGCGACGTGATCCTCAGCCTGGGCGCGGGGGATATCACCAAAATCGGGCACGAACTCGCCAAGGCGTTAAAGAAGAAATAAAAGAATCTGAACTATTCCCCGCAGGTAGCCGAATCCAGCATCGGGATTGCCGCTTTCGGACGAATGAAATTATCGTCCCATACGACTCTGTGGAGGCATGGGTCGTATGTCGGATCGGAAGGCGGCGGTGGCGGAAGATTAGGTGGAGTTAGGTCGGGATCGATTTGCAGGGCGGACTCGGTGCCGACTATTTTATTTCCGTCGACCGTGAGGACGGTTCCGAATCCTGGGGCGAAACTGACGCCGATCCCGGTGGTCGATCCGGGGATGAAATTGTCCAGGACCATCGGGTCTGCCGTGGATCCGGTGACGACGAAATCGCCTAGTTCAGGATCGAAAACCGCCAATGCCAGTCCTAAAAAGATGCCAAGGTCGGAGCTGTGGATGATATTTTCGGAGATCGTCAAATCTCCGTCGAGGTTTTGCGCGAAGATGCCCTGGGCGACTTCCGAGAATGAATTTTTGGCGATCGTCGTATTTAGCAGGGTGTCCGCGACAAGGCCCCGCCAATAGTCATGGAGGTCGTTCTCGGAAATCTCGACATTTTCTTTCGTGGAGTTGGCGCCGACCGCAAAGATCCCCCGTCCGTTGAAGTTGTCGGCGCCCATGCCTCGCAAAGTGTTATTCGTAATGACGAGGTTGGAGCTGGACCCTTGGATTCCGCGGGTAAAACCCTCCACGGTGATGTTCGAAACCACGGCCGACGCGGCATTGATGACGCTGGCGGCAAAGTTGGGGCACAATCCGGGGGCATCGCAGCGGATCGTCAGGTCCCGGATCTCCACGTGCCCCGACATTTCTCCGAAGGGCGAGCCGATCGCCAAGGCCCACTGCAAGGACACGTTGGCGTTCAGGCGGTTCGGGCCTTGGGAGACCAAAAAGGTCTTGTTCGGCCCTTTGCCGTACACCGATACCCCTCCGGGACATAGTCCCGCGCCGGTGTTGTTGTTATTGATCGCCGATTTCACATTGGCGTCGTAAACCCCGGCCTGCAGAAGAACTTTTCCGCCGTCCGCGTTTTGGCAAGCTTGGGCCACGCAGGCATCCAAGCTGCTTCCCGCCGGGCATTCCACGTCCACGGGAGAGGCCGCGATTTTTCCGGGAAGAATCCATAGGCACCAAGTCGCGGCCAAAATCAGCGAGATGTAGCTTGATGTTTTTCGTATGAAGATATTCGGCAATGAATGCATATCCGTCCCTTTCTGAGCGAGGGTGGGGGATATACGGGGGGCCGATTCGACGTCGGCCGGCCTTCTGGATTATCGAGTTTTAATTAGTGAATTATTGATGAAGACGCCCCTTATTACCCCTTAGACATCCCTACCCACAATAACTTCGCCAAGGCTCAATTATGAACAAAGGGTTTTTGCACCGCAATATGAAATGTTCGAGCGGGGTTTTTCCATAAAAAATGCCCGGACGCCGCAAGGCGTCCGGGCTGTTCCGGGTTCTCCCCGTCCCCGAATCCGATAGCTTGCGCCCCCGGATTGCAATTCCTTGCGGAATGGGAACGGGATGAGTGTGGGTGGGTAGACTTTATCGGTCGAAGGCAAACTCCCGCGTCGCGAAAGCAGGTTTAGATTAAACCTGTCGTTTTATTGGAGTGCCTTGTGTGGAGTGCTGTTTGCGGTGGGGGATTTCGCGATGAAGCGAATTATCGAAATGCCCGAGCCCCCATTGCTGTTTCTATTTTCGGAGTAATCCGGAATAGGTTGCTCCGTCAATCGAAAGCTCGAGT
>JADYZQ010000122.1 GCA_020853015.1 Deltaproteobacteria bacterium | reverse complement strand
GCGACCCCATCCTCGACAAGCGCAGCCTGGTGGTGGCGATCAGCCAGTCGGGCGAGACCGCCGACACCCTCACCGCCATCCGCAACGCCAAGGCCAAGGGGGCCAAGGTCCTGGCGATCACCAACGTGGTCGACAGCTCGATCGCGCGGGAAAGCGATGCGGTGCTATACACCTATGCCGGCCCCGAGATCGGCGTGGCCGCCACCAAGACCTTCACCGCCCAGATCGTCACTTTGCACCTGGTGGGCCTGCTCTTGGGGCGGAAGAAGGGGACCTTCAAGAAAGAGGAGGCCGAGGCCTTCCTGCACGAGCTCCTCGAGGTACCCGGCAAGATCGAGGAGGTGCTGAAGCAGTCCGAGGCCATCCGCGAGCTGGCCTTGAAGTACGCACACAGCGACGACTGCCTCTTCATCGGCCGCGGGCCGCAGTTTCCGATCGCCCTGGAGGGCGCGTTGAAGCTCAAGGAGATCTCCTACCTCCACGCCGAGGGCTATCCGGCGGGCGAGCTGAAGCACGGGCCCATCGCCTTGATCGACCACGGCTCGCCGGTGGTCGCGATCGCCCTGAAAGACGAGTACTACGAGAAGATGGCCTCCAACATCCAAGAAGTCCTCTCGCGCCAGGCGGCGGTGCTCGCCCTGGCGACCGAGGGCGACAAGAAGATCCGCGAGCTGACCGGCGACGTGATCTATTTGCCCAAAGCCCATCCGCTATTGACCCCTATTCTCAGCGCCGTGCCCCTGCAGCTCTTCGCCTACTACATCGCCGATCACCGCGGCCACGACGTCGACCAACCCCGCAACTTGGCCAAGAGCGTGACGGTGGAATGAAAGTCTTCAAGGAACAAGGTCCGCAACTGATCGGTTTGGGGCTGCTCGTGGGCATCTTGTCCGGCCTGGCTGCGGTGTTTTACCGCTGGCTGATCGGATTCATACAGGATGGTTTTTTCGGCGGAGTCGAAAACCCTTTCACCGCGGTGGTTTTGGCGCCGGGGTGGCGAAGAATCTTGATGCCTGCATTGGGGGGGTTGCTGGTCGGCTTGGCGGCCAAGTTCCTTCTCAAGAAGGAAGGGGCTTCCCACGGGGTTCCCGACGTCATGGAAGCGATGCAATTCGGGAAACCGCTTCCGAAAAGAGTCATATTGTTGCGCGCCTTGACTTCCGCCTTGACCATCGGAAGCGGGGGATCTTCCGGGCGGGAGGGGCCTATCGCCCACATTGGAGCCACGGTAGGATCGGTCGTAAGCGGCCTGCTGAAAAAGAAAGGGGAATTGGCCAAGACGATCATTAGTTGCGGGGCCGCGGGCGGCATCGCGGCCACCTTCAACGCTCCGATTACCGGCGCGATCTTCGCTCTTGAAATTTTTCACGGCGACGTGGCCGTCCGTCATTTCACGCCGATCGTGATTTCTTCGGTCATTGCCACCGTCGTCTCAAACGCTCTCCTCCAGGAGGTGTCGGGTTTTCCGGCCTTGACCAGCGGGGCCTTCAACTTTCATCTCAAGAGCGCCTGGGAAATTCCCATCTACATGGCTATGGCTCTCTTGATCGCCGGTGCCTGCATGCTGTTCATGGTTTGTCTGGAGCGCTTCGAAGAAGGATTTTCGCGCTTAAAGATGCCCAGTTTCCTCAAACCCATGCTGGGGGGCTTCCTTCTGGCCTTGATCGCCTATTATTTCCCCCAACTTCACGGGTTCAGCAATTATCCCACGGTCAACGCCGTTTTCGAGGGGCAATACCTTTGGTATTTCATCGCCGCCTTGGGAATATTGAAAATGGTCGCCACCTCCCTGACCCTGGGCTCGGGCGGGACGGGAGGCGTTTTTGCGCCATGCCTCTTCATCGGCGCGATGATCGGCAATACCTTCGGATACGGAGCCCATCGGCTCTTCCCCGAATCGACCGCGACGGCCGGCAGTTACGCCTTGGTCGGCATGGGAGCCCTCATGGCCGGAGTGACGGGGGCCCCCTTGACCTCGGTGATCCTCATTTTCGAGCTGAGCGGAAAATACAGCATCGTCCTGCCGTTGATGATCACCTGTGCGATCAGCACTATCCTCGTCCAGATCGTGATGAAGGGATCGGTCTTCACGCGTCCATTGATCAAAAAAGGCGTTTTCTACGGTGAAAGACGCAACGTACTGCGAAGAAAGCGGGTTCGCGAAATTCTCAGGGCTGATTTTTTGTCGGTAACGCCTCAGACCAGGCTGAGGGAGCTTCTCGCTCTCTTGCCCAATTCGAAACAGTATGCCTATCCCGTTCTCGGCCCGGACGGCGGTTTGGTGGGTATCGTGTCTTTGCAGGACTTTCAGGCTGTCGTTTTCGAAGAAGAGGTCGCCGACGTGGTCGTGGTCGGAGATATCATGACTCGGGAAGTGTTGACGGTCACGCCCGAAAACACCCTCGAGGAGGCGCTGCTGAAAATCGGAGACGAGAATATCGAATACCTGCCGGTCCTGGATGGCGGCGAGTCCCGCAAGGTGCTGGGACTCGTCTCGCGAAGGGACATATTGTCTTGCTATAACCGTGAAATCAGGGAGTCCGTCGAAGCCTCGAGTCCGATATGAATTTGAACCATCTCAATCCCCAACAGCGCGAGGCAGTGCTGACCGTCGACGGGCCCCTTTTGCTTTTCGCCGGCGCGGGCAGCGGCAAGACGCGGGTCTTGGTGCATCGTATCGCCCACCTGATCCGCGAGAAGCGGGTGAGTCCCTGGAACATCTTCGCCGTCACCTTCACCAACAAGGCCGCCGGCGAGATGAAGGAGCGGGTCGCCGGCCTGCTGGGCCAGCGCGCCGACGACACCTGGATCTCCACCTTCCACTCGGCCGGCGTGCGGATTTTGCGCAAGCACGCCAACCGGCTCGACTACGGCGAGAGCTTCGTCATATACGACGACGGCGACCAGATGACCCTGATCAAGGAATGCCTCGAGGAGCTGAAGCTCAACCCCAAGATTTTCAACCCTCGGGCGGTCGAGTCCCGGATCGACGCGGCCAAGAACGAACTGATCGAGCCCGCGGCCTATCCCGTCGACGATTTCTTCAACGAGCAGGTGGCCCGGGTCTACGAGCTCTACGCCAAGAAATTGAAGGCCAACAACGCGGTGGACTTCGGCGACCTGCTGCTGCTTCCGGTCAAGCTCTTCGAGGGCCATCCCGAGGTGCTGGGCGCCTACCGCGACCGCCTCCATTACCTGATGGTCGACGAGTACCAAGACACCAACCGCGCCCAATACCGGCTTATCCAGCTGCTGGCCGGCGAGCGGCAAAACCTCTGCGTGGTGGGCGACGACGACCAGTCCATCTACCGCTGGCGCGGGGCCGACGTGCGCAACATTCTGGACTTTGAAAAAGATTTCCCCAACGCGACCGTCATCAAGCTGGAGCAGAATTACCGTTCGACGAAGAACATCCTCAAGGCCGCCGGCGAGGTGGTCCGGCATATCGCCCACCGCAAGGACAAGACCCTCTGGACCGAAAACGAGGCCGGCGAGCGCATCGTCTACTACACCGGCCGCACCGACAAAGAGGAGGCCGCCTTCGTCGTCCAGCAGATCCAGCGGCTGCGGGACGCCGGGGACCTGCGGCTGGCGGATTTCGCGGTCTTCTACCGCACCAACGCCCAGTCCCGGGTCTTCGAAGACGAGCTGCGCCGGCAGAATATTCCTTACGTCATCTACGGCGGCACCCGCTTCTACGACCGCATGGAGATCAAGGACATCCTGAGCTACCTCTGGGTTTTGGCCAATCCGGCCGACG
>JADYZQ010000121.1 GCA_020853015.1 Deltaproteobacteria bacterium | reverse complement strand
TTGGCCCTCTTGGAGACTCGACATAGGACCTCCTTTTTGCTTAAGTGGTTGGACAGGCCGAAGTCTCGAACTTCCGCCGGGAAAGCGCAAGGGATTTACCGCTCATGGCCTTCGAAGAAATTCTGCAGATCACCCGGGCCGCGAAGGCCGCTGCCCGCGAGGCGGCCAACCTGCGTACGCCGCAGAAGGACGCCGTTCTCAAGCGCGCCGCCGAGCACCTGATCGCCTCGCAACCGAGGATTTTGGAAGAGAACCAAAAAGACCTCGGCGCCGCCGAGGCCAAGGGCCTCTCCAAGGCGATGCTCGACCGCTTGACTCTCAACGAGAAGCGCGTCGCCGAGATGGCCCAGGGGCTGCGCGAGATCGTCGATCTGCCCGACCCCGTCGGCCAGGTGGTGAAGGGCTGGACGCGTCCCAACGGCCTGCGCGTCGAGAAGGTCCGCATCCCGCTGGGCGTTATCGCCATCATCTACGAGTCGCGCCCCAACGTCACCGTCGACGCGGCGGGGCTCTGCCTCAAGTCGGGCAACGTCGTCGTCCTGCGCGGCGGCTCCGAGGCCATCCACAGCAACCGCATCCTGGGCGAGATCCTGCGCGAATCGCTTCAATCCTCGGGCGTGAATCCCGACCTGGTGCAGGTGGTCCCCACGACGGACCGCGAGGCGTTGAAGGTATTGCTCGAGCAGGACCGCGAGGTCGACCTGGTCATCCCGCGCGGCGGTGAGGGGCTGATGAAACTGCTCCGCGAGATCAGCAAGATCCCGGTCATCAAGCACGACAAGGGCGTCTGCCACATCTTCGTCGACTACAACGCGGACTTGGACCGCGCCGAAAAGATCGTCCTCAACGCCAAGGTGCAGCGGCCGGGCGTTTGCAACGCCCTCGAAACCCTCTTGGTCGACCGCAAGGCCGCGCACGCCTTCCTGCCGCGGATGGCCGCCGAGCTGCAGCGCATGGGCGTCGAGCTCCGCGGCGATCCGGCGACCCGCGCCATCGTGCCCCAAGCCGCGGCCGCGACCGAGGCCGACTGGGACGCCGAGTACCTCGATCTCATCCTCGCGGTGAAGGTCGTCGAGGGCCTCGACGAGGCGCTGGCCCACATCGAGCGCCACGGCTCCCTGCACACCGAGTCGATCCTCACCAACGACGAGGCCCACGCCGAGCGCTTTCTCCGGGAGGTCAACGCCTCGGCGGTCCTGGTCAACGCCTCGACCCGCTTCAACGACGGCGGCCAGCTCGGCCTGGGCGCCGAGATCGGCATCTCCACCACCAAGCTCCACGCCTTCGGCCCGATGGGCCTCGAGGAGCTCACCACCCAAAAGTACGTCGTGCGCGGCGACGGACAGGTCCGCGAATAAGCTGAAAAACATCATGGAAACTCTCGCCCTCGCCAAAGAAATCGCCCAAGAGGCCCTCGACACCAAGGCCCAAGACCTGAAGCTCTTGGACCTGCGCGACTTGGTCAGCTACACCGACTACTTCATCCTCGCCACGGGGACGAGCGACCGCCACGTCAAGTCGATCGCGGACCGCGTCCATCTCAAGGTGAAGAAAAAGCTCGGCCGCCTGCCGATCAGCTACGAGGGCCTGCAGAGCGGCCAGTGGGTGCTTCTGGATTACGGCGACGTGGTCCTGCACGTCTTCCTCGAGGAGCAGCGCAAGTACTACGGCCTCGACGCGATGTGGGCCGACGCCCCGGTGATCTCGCTGGACGGGCAAGGGCCCGCCGCCAAGGCCAAGCCGGCGAAGAAAACTGCGGCGAAGCCGAAGAAAAAGACCGAGGCCAAGCGTCCGGCGAAGCCCGCCAAAAAGGCCGCGGGCAAAAAATCCCCGGCGAAAAAGAAGAAGCCCAAATGAAGCTCAAGCTCCTCGCCGTCGGGAAGATCAAGCGGGAGGCCTTCCAAAACCTGGCCGACGAATATGAGCGCCGCATCCGGCACTTTCACCCCCTCGAGGTGATCGAGATCCCCGACGAAAAGATCAACGACCGGGCCGACATTCCCAAAGTCCTCGACAAGGAGGCGCTGCGCGTCGAGAAGCAGCTCAGGCGCGACGCCTACCTGATCGTCCTGGACGAGAAGGGCGAGCAGTGGTCCAGCGTCGACTTGTCCTGGGAGCTGGGGCGCCTCTTTCAGGAGCCCGTCTCCGAGATCGTCTTCCTGATCGGCGGCGCCTTCGGGATCGCGGACTCGCTCAAGCAGCGGGCGAAGGTGCGCCTCAGCCTCTCCAAATTGACTTTGCCCCATCAGTTGGCTAGGGTCTTGACGCTGGAGCAACTTTACCGCGCGCTGACCATTTTGAAGAACGTCCCGTACCATCATGAATAACGCCGCCAAGCGCCCCGTCATGCTCGTCGTCCTCGACGGCTGGGGCATTAATCCTTCCTCCGAAAACAACGCCATCGCCCTCGCGCGCAAGCCGCATTACGACGCCTGGCTGAAGAAGCACCCCCACGCCGCGATCGACGCCTCGGGCAAGGCGGTCGGGCTTCCGGCGGGCGTGATGGGCAACTCCGAGGTCGGGCACCTCAACATCGGCGCGGGACGGGTCGCCCTGGTCGGCCTGACGCGCATCTATCAGGCCATCGAGGACGGGAGCTTTTTTCAAAACGCCGAGCTGCGCTCCGCCTTCCGGGCCGCACGCGAAAACGATTCCACCTTGCACTTGATGGGGCTGCTCTCCGACGGCGGCGTGCACTCGCACCAGGACCACCTCTACGCCCTGCTGGAGATGGCGAAGCGCGAGGGGGTCGCGAAGGTCGCGATCCACGCCTTCCTGGACGGCCGCGACACCCCGCCGACCAGCGGCTTGGAATATTTGCGGCAACTGGAAGCCAAGATCCGCGAGCTGGGAGTCGGCCGGATCGCCACCGTGATCGGGCGCTACTACGCGATGGACCGCGACAAGCGCTGGGAGCGCACCCAGCTCGCCTGCCGCGCCGTGGTGCAGGGCGAGGGTCTGCCCAGCGCGGATTTGGAGAAAGCCGTCCAGGCCTCCTACGCCGCGCATTCGGGCGACGAGTTCGTCAAGCCCATCGTCCACGTCGACGCGCAGGGCATGCCCGTCGCCAAGCTGCGGGACGGCGACGCCGTCCTCTTCTTCAACTTCCGCGCCGACCGCGCCCGGCAGCTGACCTATGCCCTGACCGACCCGAATTTCTCCGGCTTCCCCCGCGAGGTCTTTCCCAAGCTCTCCCGCTTCGTCTGCATGAGCGAGTACGACCAGGCCCTCGCGCTGCCGGTCGCCTTTCCGCGGGTCCACCTGAAGAACACCCTGGGCGAGATCCTCGCGCAGCGGGGCTTGAAGCAGCTGCGCATCGCCGAGACCGAGAAGTACGCCCACGTCACCTTCTTCTTCAACGGCGGCGACGAGACGGTGTTTCCGGGCGAGGACCGGGTCTTGATCCCCTCGCCGCGCGAGGTGCCGACCTACGACCTCAAGCCGGAGATGTCGGCGCCGCAGATCACCGACGAGGTGCTGAGGCGCATCGACTCGGGCGCCTACGACCTCATCGTCCTCAACTTCGCCAACGCCGACATGGTCGGACACTCCGGAAAGCTGCCGGCCGCGATCCGCGCCGTCGAGGTCTTGGACGAGCAGCTGGGCCGTATTCACCAAGCCATGGCGGAGCGCGGGGGCACGATGGTGATCACCGCCGACCACGGCAACTGCGAGCGCATGGTCGACGAGCAGGGCCGGCCGCACACCGCCCACACCCTCGACTTGGTCCCGTTCTTGCTTGTCGGAGAGGCATGGAAACAGGCCGAGCTCCGACCGGAGGGACAACTGGAAGACATCGCCCCGACGCTCTTGCAGATCCTGGGGATCCCCCAGCCGCCGGAGATGAGCGGCAAGAGCATGATCGTCTCGCCCTGAAACCCGCGGATCGTCGTCCTTTCTTCCCCCTTTTTCGCGATTGGCTCGCGGCCTGCTGGGCGCCGCCGCGCTGCGAGGCCTGCGAGACCCTCGTCCCGCGTCCGCCGGCGCTCTGCGACTCCTGCGCGTCCGGGCTTCTGCCCTTGCTCGAGCCCCAGTGCCGGGTCTGCGCCCTGCCTTTTCCCGCAGGCACGCCGCCGGGGCGGCTTTGCGGCGACTGCCTGGAGCGGCCGCCCAGTTTTCAGCGGGCGCGCAGCGCCTGGGACTTCGAGGGGACCCTGCCGCGGCTCTTTCACGCCTTCAAATTCGGCGGCCAAGTCCGCGCCTTGCGGCCGC
>JADYZQ010000120.1 GCA_020853015.1 Deltaproteobacteria bacterium | reverse complement strand
TAGTCTTGGGATTAAACCGTCGTTTTTCCATAGGAGTGTGTCTTGCTATGAAATTTTCCGTCGAAAGTCGACCTTCTTCCACGGGCTCCGGCGACCTCTTGGTCCTGCCCTATCTCGATGAAAAGCCGCTCGCCCATCCCGCGGTCCAGGCCCTGCTGAAAAAGCTGGGGCCGACGCCGCTGAAGCTGCTCAAAAAGGAAGAGTTCAAGGGAGAGGCCGGCGACTCGCGCGCCTTCGCCGCGCAGGGCAAGTTGCCCTTCGATTACGTCCTGTTCATGGGGCTGGGTACCGCTAAAAAATTAAATCTCGAGACCCTGCGCAAGGCCGCGGCCAAGTCGGCGCAGACCGCAGACCGCATGAAGGTCAAAAAAATGGTCTCGTTGCTGCCGCTGGCGCTCGACAAAAAGGCCTCCGCGCAGGAGGCGGGGCAGGCCTATGCCGAGGGCGTCGTGCTCGGCCTGTATCGTTTCGAGAAGTACAAGAGCAAGAAGGAGAAGGATGGAAATCTCCGCGAGGTGCGCTACGTGGTCGGCGACGCGAAGGCGGCGAAGGCGTTTTCCACCGGGCACAGGGCCGGCGAGCACATCGCCCAAGGCGTGAATTACGCCCGCGACCTGGTCAACACGCCGGCCCGCGACAAGCCGCCCGAATTCTTAGGCCGTGAGGCGAAGAAGACGCGCGGCGTCCGGACCAAGGTTTTCAACCACCGCCAGTTGCAGCGCCTCGGCATGGGTGCGCTTTACGGCGTCGGCATGGGCTCGCCCAATCCCCCGGTCTTCGTCGAGATGCACTACCGCCCCCGCGGTCGCGTCAAAAAGCGCGTCGCGATCGTCGGCAAGGGCATCACCTTCGACAGCGGCGGGCTTTCGCTCAAGCCTGCCAAAAGCATGGAGACGATGAAGGACGACATGTCCGGGGCGGCGACGATCTTGGCGGTGATGAAGTTGCTACCTGCGCTGAAGTTGCCGGTCGAGGTCTACGGTTACGTCGCCTCCGCCGAAAACATGCCCGACGGCGGGGCGCAGCGGCCGGGCGATGTGGTGAAGGCCTACAACGGCAAGACGATCGAGGTCCTCAACACCGACGCGGAGGGCCGCCTGGCGCTGGCCGACGCCTTGAGCTACCTGACCAAGCACCGCAAAGTCGACTACATCATCGACGTGGCCACGCTCACGGGCGCGGCCTTGGTGGCCTTGGGCGACCTTTACTCGGCGGCCTTGGGCACCGATCCGGACCTGATAAAGATGTTGAAGGACTGTGGCGAGGAGTGCGGCGAGAAGATCTGGGAGCTGCCGCTCGCCGAGGAGTACGCTGAGGAGATGAAGAGTCAGGTGGCCGACATCCAAAACATCGGCGGGCCCTACGGCGGCACCATCAACGGCGCGCTCTTCCTGAAGAACTTCGTGGCCGAGAAGGCCAAGTGGGTGCATCTCGACATCGCCGGACCTTCCTGGGCCAACAAGCCCTGGGCCTACGCGCCGAAGGGCGGCACCGGGATCATGGTGCGGACCTTCCTGCGCCTCTTCTCCAAATTTTAGATGACGCGACGTCTCTTCCTGCTCTTGTTCTTGATCGCGGCCTGTTTCGCGGTGCCGCGGGTGCCTTGGATCGTCGCTTGGGATCAGGGCGCTATCCAGGCGGTCGCCTCTCTGCGCACCCCGGCTTGGAATGACTTCTTCCGGGTCGTGACGGATATCGGCAGCACCTACGGATTTCTGGTCGCCTTGCTCCTGCCTACCCTTTACTTTCTGCTGCGCCGGCGTTTCGCCACGGCCGCCTGGTATTTCGTGGGCGTCGGGCTGCTCAAGCTCTCCGGACCCTTTCTTAAGATCGCCATCGCCAGGCCGCGGCCTCCCGACGGGATCGAATCGCTGACCACCTTCAGCATGCCCAGCGGACACGCCTCCAACGCGGTCTTCATGTTCGGCATTCTTTGGGTCTTTCTTTCGCGCCATTTTCCCCACGCTTTATCGCGATCCATTTTCTCGATTCTTTGCCTGGGCGGTATTTTCCTCATCGACTTCTCGCGCGTCTACCTCGGGGTCCATTACCCCAGCGACGTCGTTCTTGGATCTCTCTACACCGCCGCGGGACTTGCTGTGCTCTCGTCGCTACGACGTGATGTCTTCCGCCCTTAGCAGGGAATTTTTCGCTTCGACCGTGACGGGGGAGATTTGCCGCGCCCGCCCCTAGCCGGGGGCGATATGTCCCAGCGGGACACGGCCTGGCCCCCTTAGGCCGGGGGCCAGGCCTCCGCCGAAAAGCCGATATTATATAGGCCTTAAGGTGATCGGCTTTTCAGAGGGTCCCGCTTAGGGACATATCGCCCCCGGCTAGGGGCTCGTGCAGGATTTCACCCGAATATGCAAAAATTTGGAGATAAAAGGAATCTACTACCCAATGGGAGGGAAATGTAAGGGGCGGAGAAATAGCGAGGATAAGTAGAGGGGTACGAGCAATTGTTCATCAGTGGTGATAACTCGTGGATAAGAACTCTAGATTTCCTTATCTAGCAAGAGTCCTTCCCCTCCCTGACGGGCGGAGCCGGTCAACGTCACGGACAGTCCAAAGCGGGGGCAAGAAAACGGATATTATAAGTGTAGCCGAAGGGGGCAAAATAAATGACCGAAGGAGGGTTGCAAAGTTGTCGAAGCCTCCAGCGGTTCATCCCAGGCTGCGTCGGATCTGCGCGGATTTGACGATGTCCTCTTCCGGAGACCGCTCGCGCAGCCAGTTTTGAAGCACGTTGGAGGTGTAGTTGCGGTGGATGAAGTCCTCCGGTTCCCGCGGTCCCAATTTTTCGCCGAGGTAGGACTCGATGTACTGGACGCCGGTCTTGACGAACTTAAAGAGGGGAAATCGCCTGGAAAGGATCTCGAGGTTTTCGCGGTTGAAATAACGCCCCACCCCCACGATCGCCTCGCGCAGCTCCGGATACAGCTTTTCCAGCGGGCCCAGCAACCCCGCCTGGCGGCTGGCGCGCAGACCTCGTCCCATGCCGATCAATTCGGGCGGTAGGCCCAAGGAATAGAAGATTGCGGTGAAGGTGATGGCGCGCGGCAGATTGAGCCCCGCCTTGCCCACCTGGCGCGAATAGCCGAAATGCCCGGTGTGCTGCATGCGCTCGCGCCGCGCCGGGATGAAGCGCGCCATCTGGTTGATGAAACCCTCCAGACCTTCGATCGTCTTCCGGTAGTACTTCACGAAGATCGCGTCGAGCCTCGCGATCTGCTGCATCTCCTTTGCGGTGAGGAGAACGGGATCGACGTTGCCCAACCGGCGGTTGAGCTTGGCGACCGCTTTCTTCACTTCCTCGAGCGGGTGGTCGTAACGGAAGCTGGATTGCAAGGTGACCGTGGAGACACCCGGATAAGTGGCGATGAATTCGTCGATGGTCTGCGGGCTCAAGCCTCCGCGAAATCGCAGCGAACCGGCGCCGATGATGGGCTTGACCTTGATTCCGGTGTCCTTTTGGAAGTGGAAGTATTCAGACAGGGCGGCCTTGGCGCTCAAGACCGCCGCGAGAAACCCTCCGTCCAAGGCGGGGTCGCTGCGGGCGATGAAGGGGCGGATCATCCGCGGGCGCTTGCCGTTCATTTTCTCCATGAAGTCGACGTATTTCTCAAGAATCCTCCGGCTCTTGAGCAGGGTGCCCGTGCCCTCGATCAGCGGGATGATGTCGAGGTGCTCCGGCTTCAGGTGCTTCGACTCGAGGATCTTCTGCTGGAACTGCGCCGTCTCGTTGAACTTGCGCTGCAAGGTGATCAGCTCCTGAGCCGAGGTGGTCATCGGGTGGATCACCTCGAAGAGCGGCGGGGTATGCAGTTTGAGCTCGTGCGCCGTGTAGGCGGCGGAAAGGATCCCGGCGAAGGCCCGCGCCAGGCGCGCCTGGCCCTCCCGCTGGATGTTGGGGACTCGGAAGGTCAGGAACTTGTCCCGCCCCAGCTGGTGCCGGGAGAAGTAGTCGTAGTACTTTTGATAAAGCCGGTCGACGACCGCCTCGTCGACGAATTTTCCCTCCCAGTCCCACATGTACTCCTGGCAGCCTAGGTCGGAGTAGGAGCGGTAACACTCCTCGACCTCCTTCGACGTGGAGATGAAGGGTTTGGTGCTCCAATAGGGCTTGAAGGCGTTGTCCGGGTGCTGGGTCGCCATCGTCGCCGGGATTTTTCGGTTCAGGACATGGACCATGTTCCCAGGATACGGGATTTACCGGGGCGAAGGCAGCAAAAAAAAACCCCCGGGCCTTGGAGCCGCGGGGGCCATGGAAGATCGAAGCTCGGTTTACCGACGGGCCGGCAATCTGCGCAGCCGCCGCGCCGTCATGGCGCCGCCGATCAGGCAGGCCATGACGAAGAGGGCGCCGATGCCGGCGGTTTGGGCCCGCGTGGTTAGGCTGCAGCCGCCGCCGCCCATGGCGCCGCCCGCCGGGACGCCGCCGACGCCGGAACCGCCGGTGCCCGGGGTGCCGGAGCCGTCGCCGGTGGTGATGTTGCCGCCCGCAGCGCCGCCGCCGGCCGCGGGCTCGGGGGCCGGCTTGGTGACGTCGAAGGCCTCGATGCCGGCGCCGTCCAGCGAGTAGCTGACCAACAGCTTGCTGCCGGTGAAGGAGAGCAGGATCGGACGGTTGTACTTGAAGGTGGTCTGCTCCTTGCTTTCGGTGGAGAATTTATAGAGGGCGAAGAGCGAGCTCTTGAACATGCCCGAGCAATAGATGTCCGCCCCGTTCATGCCGCAGAAGCTGAGGTAGATTTTCGGATTGGGCCCGTCGACGATCTTGCCCAGCGAAGCGCCGGCCGAGATGTTGTTGCCGCCGAGATCGAGCGGGATCACGTCGCCGCCGTTGGTGACGGCGAAGGCCTTGCCCGCGCCGACCACGAGATCGACGGGATCGGTCACCGCCGCGTCGTGGACGTCGGCGCTCAGCACCTTCGATCCGTTGTGCGTGAAATCGACGCGCACGATCTTGTCGTTGCCGCCGCTGCCGCGCTGCAGGACGAGAACCGAGTAAATGCCGGCGTCCGTCCTGCCGGCGGACTTGATCGACATGGCGGCGGTGCCCGCGGCTCCGTTCGCGAAATGCGCGTTGGCCGGGGTGGCCGTATCGCCCATGAAGTTGAGCTTTTGGGCGGCGCCGTCGACGCTCCACGCGAAGAGCCGCCATTCGGGATTGCCGCCGTTGATCACGTTCATGCCGACGACGACCACGTCTTCAAAGACCGCGACCGGGGCCAGCGCCGCGCCGATCTCCGGCGCCGGGTCGATGGTCGCCTCCGCGGCGGAGATCGCGGCGGCGGCGCCGTCGGGTTTCAGCGCCTCGACGATCAACTTGCTGTTGGTCTTGTCGTGGTAAGCGAGGACGAACTTGTCGTTGGCCTCGCCCGCGGGGCTTTCATAGGTCACGGGAAGGCCCGATAGGTTGTAAGTCCCCGGATACGTGATGCCGTTGGCGGCGAAGTGCGCGCCGGGCAGGAAGGGGGGCGGCATCGGGGCGCCCGGCTCGGCCTTTTTATAGAACAGTCCCGTTCCGCCGCCGATCTTGAGCCCGAAATAACCGTTGCGCAGCGATCCCAGGGGGAAGGCCCGGATGTTGAACTTCGCCGGCAGGTCTTTATAGGTGGTCGGATAGGGTGGGGCGTTCATCACGACCTTCGCGGCCGCGTCATAATCGTAGTTGGATTGCAGGCCGCCGGAGCCGAGGCCGTTGGTGAAGAGCTTCTTCTGCCCCAGGCCGAAGTTGGTGAACAGTCCCTTGGGATTGTCCGGCTGCGAGAGCGGGTTCCCCGGCGTGTTGTTCCAGGTGTATTGCTCCACCGGGAGGCTGGCCACGTTGGGGTCGTTCAGGCCGCTGAAGTCGAAGATGCTGAAGGACAGGATCGTTTTCAGGCCGTAGCGGTTGCCGTCCACCGCGCCCTCGGGGAACCAAGGGAGCGAGAAATGCGGAAATTCGTTGAGGGTCACCGTGCCGCCCGGGTAGGGCAGGTTGAAGGTGACGGGGGCGCCCTGCAGCTCGGCGTTCTTCTTCACCTCGCCGTTGACGATGAAGAGGCCGCCGCCGCGGACCTCGGCGAACAGCTTCAGCAGCATCCAGATCTTGCGCAACGGTTGTGCGGTCATGTCGACCGAGGAAAAGCCGTCCCAGTTATCCTTCCTGAAGGCCGTATAGGAGGCCACCGCGCCGTCGGAGGTCATATCCAGGTCGGAGATCACCAGCTTGTCGTAGCTGCCGACCACCGGCTTGATCTCCCGGCTGCTGCCGTCCTTGCCAAGGAGCAGGAGCTTCTCCTCGACGCCGCGCAAGTCGATGCGCTGCGGGGTGCTGCTGATGAACGAGCGCACGAAATCGACCAGCTCCATCAGCTTGACTTGCAGCTTGGGCTGGTTTCGGGTGACGACCAGGCAGCCCTCGGGGACGGCCGCGACGTGGGTCGCCTCCATCGCGGCGCCGTTGGCGGCCGTGTGGTTCCCCGCCTCATAAAGAATCGAAGAGCAGGGCCCCGCGCCCGAGGCGTCCGGCGAGGTGCTGACGACCGCCTTGCCGCCGTCGGCGACGGCGCAGACCATGCCGTCGCGTGCGGAGAGATCGGTGACCGCGCCCAAGTGATGGTTGGAGGCGAGGGGGGTCAGGTCCGAAGCCGACACGGTATAATAGTCGATGCCGGCGAAATTACCCGCTGCCAGGATCAGCTGGCCGTCCTTTTCGAAAAACTTCAGCGAAAGCGTGGGCTGAAGGGTCGAGCGGTGGATGGCGGCTCCGCTCCCCGGCGTGACGACGATGTGGGAAGGGACGGAACGCGCGTAGTAGATTTCGTCGCCGCGCACGAAGACGTCCTGAGCCGCCAGCATCGTGGCGTGGCTCATTTGATCTTGCAGCGCGTAGTACAGGCTCTTCTGGAGCTTGAGGCCCCTCTTGGCCTGGCCGGAGGCGTCTGCGAATTCGCCCTCGGCGCATTGCAGCCCGGCGCCGCCGGCTTGGCCGCCGATGTTGGAACCGTCGCCGCCGGGCGCGGCTCCCTTCTTGTCGCTGCAGGCGTTCAAGCCCAACAAAGAGCCCGCCAGGAGGAGGGCCACGGAGAGATGGTAAAATCGTCGGATGGAAATGTTCTTCATGGCGAACCTCTTATTCCTTGTCTTTCGCGGCGCTCGGGTTGAGCAGATAGGTGAGGGGATCGAAGTCCTTGGCGTCCTTGGTCGAGGTCACCCGGGAGGAGGTCAGGTCGGCGTCCTTTGCCTTCATCATGGCATCCAAGGCGTTGGTGAGGCCGGCCATCAGCCTGAATTGCGGAATGGCGATGGCCTCCGCCATGGCGTCGGCCGCGTCTCCCTCCCGCTCGCGAATCCGGGTTGCGCCGATGAAGCGCTTCGAATCCATCATGGCCTCGAAGGGGTCGTCGAGGTTGAAATCTTTGGACAGGAACCAACTCAGGACGGGTTGGGCGGTGATGTCCCGCTCGGCGGCCAGTTTGCGGAAGCTGTGCTCGCGGGCGGTTGCGCCCTGAAAGGAGGCATCCGCCTCGACCTTGCCGTCGACCGATTGTGGTAAGGCCGTTAAGTTGGCGGCGGTGGAGTCTTTGTCGGTGCTGCTCTGCAAGGCCGCTTTGAGCTTTTCGACGAACTGAAACATGACTTGGTATTCGGCGCCGAAGCTTGCGGCGGGATTTTGGGTACCCAAGGTGTTGTCCTTCTTTTCCAAAAGGTCTTGCGCGCGCAGCTCGCCCGCCGCCAGACAGGCCGCAAGCCCGAGCGCGGCGACCAGCCGGTGAAGCCGATTATTCTTCATGATGATTCTCCTTACGGATTGAAAACGAAACGAATCCCGGATCCCGAACCCTTCTCGATTTAGAGAGTGAGCAATTAATATGCCAACCCCCTCTTGTAAAGCCCTGGCGGGGGCGCCGAGAGGCTCCCTTGTAATTTACCGAAATATTTATGAATTCTAAGCACCGCGGGAAATGATCGGTGTTGCGGTCATGGAAGTTGTTTATCAAAATGAGAAAAACCACTTCCCTTATCATTTTGAAAGAGAAACTTCGGTCCCCCCCGCCGCTTGGGCGCCGCTAGTCCAGGGCCGCGCGGTAGAGCTCTTGCGCGAAGAGCGCCAGGTCCCAGGCCACTTCGCGGCAGGCCAGCTCGCCGCTGTATCCGTCCTCGCCCGCCAGCAGCGCTCGGATCTTGTCGCGCAGCTGTTTGGACTCGCGGCGGAAGTGCTCTTGCCGCCGCGGGTCCTGTAAGGCCGCGATCTTTTGCGCGGCGTCCTCGAAGAAGACCTCGCCGGCCCCCGATTTCTTCAGGACCCGCAGCAGGTCGAGGGAGAGAACGTTCGCCGTGCCCTCCCAGATCGCCAGGATCTGCGCGTCGCGCAGCAACTTCGCGACTGGGAAGTCCTCGACGCAGCCGTTGCCGCCGAAGATCTCGATGGCGCGGTGTCCGGCCTCGATGGCCTTCTCGGCGGTGAAGAGCTTGATCACCGGGGTGAGCAGGCGGAGCATGGCTTCGTCTTTGGGGCCTCCTTGCCCGCGCTCGAGGCGGTCCATGAAGTGCAGCGTCTCAAAGACCAGGGCCGTGGCCTGCTGCGTGTCCGATTCCATGAGCCGGAGCGTGCGGGCGACCAGCGGGTACTCCGCGATCGGCTTGCCGAAGGCCATGCGGCCGCGGGCGTAGTGCCGGGCCTCGAGAAAGGCCCGGCGCATCAGGCCGATGGACCATACCGCGTTGTAGATGCGCGAGAGGTTCAGCATATCGGTCATGTAGGAAAAGCCCTTGGCGAGATCGCCGACCGGGTAGGCGAGGGCGCCTTCCAGGGTTATCTCGGCCGTGGCCATCTCGCAGGTGCCCAGCTTGTTCTTGACGCGGTCGACGCGGATGCGGTTGCGCTCGCCGTCCTCCAGGTCGCGCGGCAGCAGGAAGAGGCCGAGGCCGCGCGTGCCCTCCGGGGCCCCTTCGGGCCGGGCCAGGACCAGCGCGGTGCGCGAGCCGATGTTCGAGCAGAACCACTTCTCGCCGTAGAGCCGCCACTCGCCGCCCTCAAGCCGCGCGCGGCAGCTGTTGGCGCCGACGTCCGATCCGCCCTGCACCTCGGTCAGGTACATCGCGCCGTCGTACATCGCCTCGTAATCCATGCGGGTGAGGCGGGGGATCCATTTGTCCTGCAACTCTTTGGATCCGTGCCGCTTCAAGACCTGCAAGGTTCCGTCGGTCATGCAGATGGGGCAGTAGAGTACCGAGCCCGCTTGGGAGAAGAGGTAGCCGACGCCGAACTTGAGCAGGGCGGTGTAGGCGCGGCCTTGCTTGGCGAATTCCGGCGAGTGCCCCAGGCCGATGATGCCGAATTCGTAGGCCTGGCGGGCGATGGCCAGGTAGCTCTCGTCGTACTCGATTTTATCTATCCTCTTTCCGGCCGGGTCGTAGGGAATGTGTTGCGGACGGCGGCGGTCGCTGGGGAGCACCCGGGGGCTGAATTCCCGGGCCGAGAGGCGCCCCATGCCGGACAGGTATTCCTGGGCCCAGGCGTATTCGGCCTCGGGCAGGTAGCGCCGCATCAGGTTTTGGAAAAACGGTTCTTCCTCGAAAAAATCGCGGGGTTGGTACAGCGGGATGTTTCTTTCTTGGGCCATGATTTCTCTCGCATTTTGTTTGACGGGTCGGACGCTTAAACTTAGGATGCCCGGATAAATCTTTCAACCGATCTTCTTGGGCTTGGCGTAAAGGGGTTCCTATGGCGGAAGCGATTTCTGCAAAAAAGGGCTGCGGCATCGGCCTCTACATCGTGGCGGCCATCGTCGTCGTTTACATCGCGATGAACAGTTTCGTGGTCATCCCGGCGGGCAACGTCGGGGTCAAGAGCCTGTTCGGAAAGGTGGATCCCGCGGTTTTGACCAGCGGCTTCCATGTGGTCAACCCGCTTGTCAGCATCGAGCGGATGAGCGTTCGCACCCAAGAGTTGACCGAGGAGGCTATCGTTCCCTCCCGAGAAGGGCTTTCGGTCAACCTCGACGTGACGCTGCTTTACTCGCTGGTGCCCGACAAGGCTCCCGAGGTCTACCGCACGATAGGGTCCAATTATGGGCAGGTTGTCGTGGAGCCGCAATTTCGATCGGTCATTCGCGGCGCCACCGCCGGTTATGATGCGAAGGCCCTCTACACCTCCGAACGCGAAGAGATCGCCAGCGCCATGATGTCCCATCTCGAGCCCCTTCTGTCCCCGCGCGGCATTCGCGTCGAGAAGATCCTGCTGCGCTCAATGACGTTGCCGCCCATCCTCTCGGATGCCATCTCCAAAAAGCTCGAGGCCGAGCAGCAGGCCGAACAGATGAAGTTCGTCTTGGACCGCGAACGCCAAGAGGCCGACCGCAAGCGCGTCGAGGCCGAGGGTATCGCCGACTTCCAAAAGCGCGTGGCGGACGGCCTCACCGAGTCCTACCTCAAGTGGAAGGGCATCGAGGCGACGCAAAAGCTCGCCGAAAGCGGGAATTCGAAGGTCGTGATCATCGGCGCCGGCCAATCCGGACTGCCGGTGATCCTGGGCAGCGACACGGCTCAAGGAAGATAGGGGAGTAAGGGAGTATCGAAGCTATGAATCCGAAAAGTCGGGCTTGGGGTTTCGTCGTCGCGGCCGCGCTCTGCCTGGGCCTTGCCGCCCCCGCCGCGGCGGAGGAGATCGTCGTGGACGGACTCGCGGCCTCGGAAGTCGGCGCTTTCCCGAAAAATTGGAAGACCTATCCCTTCCACTACGGCAAGGCTGAAAAAGTCTACAAGGTGGCACAGGACAACGGCCGCAAGATCCTGCGCGCCGACGATTCCCAAGATATTTCGGTGCCGATCTTCAAGGACTTCGCCTGGGACGTCGAGAAATATCCTTACCTCAAGTTCCGTTGGCGCGCGCAGAAGATCCCCGCGGGCTCGCGCGAGACCAGCCCCGCCACCAACGACAGCGCCTGCGCGGTCTACGTGGGCTTCGGGCGAACCTCGGCTCTCAAATATGTCTGGAGCGCATCCTTGGGCGAGGGTTCCTACTGGGCGAAGAATCCCGGAAAATTCTACATCATCGCCAAACAAAACGGTTCGGGATCCGTCGGCCGTTGGACCGAGGAAACGGTCTCGGTGCAGGAAGATTACCTAAAGTATTTCGGTAAGCCGCTCGAGAAGAAGCCCTCCGGCATCGGGGTGATGACCGACGGCAACGCCACGCACCAGCCCGCGGCCTGCGACTACGCCGATTTTCGCATTTCCACCGGGCCCTAAGGGCTAGGACACCAGCCGGTCGATCGACTCGCGCACGCCGTAGGCCACCGGGATTTCCCCCGCATCTCCCCCGCCCTCAAAAAAAGCGTCCGGATTCCCCGGCTCTTCGTAGCCGGTATGTCCACGGCTCGAGGCCGGCCGGCGCGCCGGCGCCGGCTGGTTGCGTTTCAAAGAGACGCGGCGGATCAGCTCCCAGCGCGCCTGGATGAAAAGGCGTCGCAGCTCTTCCCGCTCCGCGCCCGAGGCCGCGAGGTAGCGGGCATGGCTCTCTTCCACCCGCTTCTGCAGGGCCTGGCGGCCGCCGTGCAGCGGGTAGAGGCGCGCCGGGGCCGCGAAGGCGGGCAGGCCCCCGGGCTCGAGGTAGCCGTCCAGAAGCTCCGCGACGACTTTCTTGATCCGTTGCGTCTTTCCCGCGAGCAGGTATTGGAGGGTGCTCAGGCTGAAGTGGAATTCGCGCGCCTTGAGATCGGCCTGTAGCTGAAGGGCGATCTGCCTCCGGGTCAGGCCCGGCACGGCCTGCAGCAGCCGCTCGACTTGGCCGGGAACGGCCTCCGCCGCGATGTACTGGCTCCATTCGAGGGAAGCGCCGCCGGCGGAACGCACGAAATCGACGACCTTGTCGGCCGCGTCGAGACCGTCGGCCTCGAGCATTTCCTGCAAGGTGTCCACGATCACCTTGCGGGTCTTGTGGGTCTTGCCCTCGAGGACCGACTGCAGCGAGCTTAGGTGATAGGCGTAGCCCTTCTCTTGAAGGCGCTGCTGCAGGCGCAGGGCGAGTTGGCGCTTGGAGAGGCCTCGGTGCTTCAACAGGTAGGCGTCGGCGTAGTGCGACAGGTCGCCGACCTCGATCTTCCGGACCTCTTCTTGGCCCGAGCCTTCGGCGGCCGTAAGATAGGCCTCGACCGCGGCCTTATCCGCCAGCCCCTCCGCGAGGAAATAGCCGAGCAGCTCTTCCTCGAGCACCTTGCGCACCTTCTGGGTCTTGCCCGAGAGGGCGGCTTGCAGGGTTTCCAGCCCGATGGAGAGGCCCTTGGCCTTGAGGCTGGCGCCCAGCTGCAGGGCCAGCTTGCGGCGGCTCAGGCCCTTGTGGCGGAAGAGGTAGCCGTCCGCCATCCGGTGCAAAAAGGCGGGAGGGACGTAAAGCGAATCGTCTTGGCTTTTGGCGAGGGCGCTCTTCTCCTGCGCGAAATTTTCCAGCAGGGATTTCTTGCCGGGGATGGGGTGTTTCTCGAGCCAATGCAGCAGGGATTTCTCCAAGGGCTCGGGGATGTACTCGATGCTGCCCAGCAGCTGTCGCTTCAAGGTGCGGGGATGATAATGCAGCCCCTGATTCTCCAGCGATTGGGACAGGGCGCGGATCAGCTCGGGCTGCCGCGGGGCGCGGGGGGTTCGAAGCAGGTCCCGATAGAGATTTTGCAAGGGGCCACCGAAGACCTTGACGGCGGGAGGTTCGACGAGCGCCTTGTTTTTCATAACAGCCTCTTTTCTGACACTTATTTCTAAATAAGAATTATTATTAACTACTAGCAAAACCAGTCACAAGCTGTCAAGTTAGAGGGGCGAATCCAAAGAATTTTGTACGGAAAAAAACGTCGCAATTTTCTTTGGTAATTGACGATAAAGGCTTGAGTTCTCTAAGATAAATTAATAAAACAGGCGTCGAATAGCGACGAGTTTACCCAATGAAAATGTCCGTTTTAGAAGAGAAACTTCGGCAGAAGAATCTCAAGATCACCCCCCAAAGACTCGAGATCCTTCGAGCGGTTCAAAACCATCAGTGCGACCACCCTTCGGCCGAGTTGATCTATCAGGCCGTCAAGAAGCGCTATCCGGCGGTTTCGCTGGCGACGGTCTACAAGACCCTCGAGACCCTCGTGCAGATCGGCGAGATTCGCGTGGCCATCGTCTCCGACGGCAAGACGCGCTACGACACCCGCATGGACCGCCATCATCATTTTCTCTGTTCCGCCTGCGGCGGGGTCCAAGACGTCGAGATGCGCATGGACTGCCTCGAGACCTGCACGCCCGAGTCCCTGATCGGCAAGGGCACCATCCATCGTGGCGAGGTGATCTTCCACGGCATCTGCAGCGGCTGCGAGGCCAAGCAGGCCCCGGCGCCGAATACCCCTCTTCTTTAAAATCCGATGCGCGTGCGGCCGCGGCCTCAGCGCCCTCTTCCTCATGATCCTTCGCGTGCGATGCCCCCAATGCCGTCAAGAAGTCCCCTACGAGGGAAATCCCCATCGGCCCTTTTGCAGCGAGCGCTGCCGCAGGATCGACCTGGGGACCTGGGCCTCCGAGGGTTACGCCATCCCCGGCCAAAGCATGGAGGTCGAGGAGCAGAGTCCGGATTTGGGGAAAAACGCGGGCGAGGAAAACGAGCCTGCAAAATAATTTCTATCAATCAATGGGCGGCGCCGGGAGCCGATTCATTCCGCCGGCAATATTCAGTTGTGAGCGGCCCCGCTTTTGGGTAGAAATTCGCCACGCTCGGGCCCGAATTTCCCTCGAAGGAGGTTGCTGATGAAGACCGGATTTCTCTCGATTCGGGGCGCGCTCCCCGCGTTCCTCGCCTGTTCCCTAATTTTCTCCGGCTGCGATGGGAGTTTTCTCCGCAGCAAGATCGAGGAGTTTTCGGGCAAGAAGCAAGCGGCCCCCGTGCCGCCGGACGGCGTTCCGCCGCCCCCGGTGCCGCCGCCTCCTCCGGTCCCCGTGCCGCCTCCGACCGAGACCCAGCCAACTGTCCCGGGTGTTCCGTCGCCTCCGGCGGCCCCCGCGACCGACGACGCCTCCTTGATCAACGAGATCAATGCCTACGTGAAGTGCCTCAACCGCACGGCCTCCCGCACCGCGGACAGCCGCCGTCGCTATCTCTCCTGGGTCAACGAACAGAGCGGCCCAACCTGTAAAGAAACCTACATCTCCTACGGGCTCTACACCTTGTACGAGGACGGGGTGAAGACCTGCAACGACGCGGCCGACAGCGGCAAGACGACGGGGCCCTCGCTGCCCAAGGCCGAGCAGGCAGCCGGCGAGCTGGCCGCGGCCTACGCCGAGCTGGTGCCGCTCGCGCAGAAGGCCGAGGACTATTACCAGCAGCAGGATTACAAAGACGACGGTTGCGCCAAGGCCAAGGAGATGCATCCCAAGCTGATGTCGGCCTTCAACCGTTTCCTCGACGCCGAGCGGCGCCTCTCCGCCGAGGTCGACGCGATCAAGGCCGACGTCGAGCTCAAAGAGCTCGCGCGCCTCGAGCAGCAGCAGGGCAAGCGGCTGCCGTACTACACGCAAAGCTTCATGATCGCCTCGCGGCGCCTGATGCGGACCGTTCCCAAGGAGAATCTCGCGGAATTCCAGTCCGCCGCCTACCTCGCGGCCTACGACGGCCTGCAAAAAGAGTACGACGCGATGCTCGCCTACGCGGAGGCCAACGCACCGGAGACGAGCAAGACCTTCTGGTACAGCGGCTTCGAGAGCAGCGCGAAGAACTTCTTCACCCAGGCGAAGTTCCTCAAGCGGGACTTGGCAGAGGGCAAGAAGGCCAACGCGCGCGGCATGAATGAGGTGGTCGATTCCTACAATCGGCTGGTGGGCGACGCGAACAACCTGCGCTTCGATTTTCCTTAGGTCTGATTTCTTCGCCAAGGTAGCAACTTTAGTACCCTTTTTCCGAAGATCCCCCGTACCGGGAAAATGGCTGGTGGGGGCACACGATCTCTGGGCTTCGTCCCGTCCCGCCTCATTTAACCCCTCAAAATAATTCCATTTATTGGGAGTGTCCATGACGCCACCTCTCCCG
>JADYZQ010000119.1 GCA_020853015.1 Deltaproteobacteria bacterium | reverse complement strand
GGGATCACCCAGGAATATTGTAGGAAGAAAGGCAGCAAGCTCATCCCCTCATCTCATCGACGGAGGTCGCGTCGATCGTGTTGAAATTGCGGAAGATCATCAGGCCGATCGCCAGCGCCACCGCGGCCTCGGCGGCGGCCAGGACGATGACGAAGAGCGCGTAGATCGAGCCCTCGACGACCTTATTGCCGAAATAGCCGAAGGCGACCATGTTGAGGGCGGCGGCGTTGAGCACGAGCTCGGTGCCCAGCAGGATGCCCAGGGCGTTGCGGCGGGTGACCACCGTGTAGATCCCCAGTGCGAAGACGATGGCGCCGACCATCAGGAAGTGCTGCAGGGCGATCATTTGACCTCCCGTCGCGCGGCGGCCACGGCGCCCACCAGGGCGGCCAAGAGCAGGATCGAGATCAGCTCGAAGGGCAGGAGGTATTCCTTCAAGAGGGTCTGGCCGATGGCTGCGGTGGTCGGCTGGGCCTGGGGCGCCTCGACGACAAACCAGGTGGTGCCGTAGATCAGTTTGCCCAAGAGGAGCAGCAGGAGCAGCAAGGCCGGAACGGCGATCTTCACCGAGATCATCGGGTTGGAGAGCTTCACGTCGCCGATGCCTGCGGTCATGAGGACGGCGAAGAGGTAGAGCACCAAAATGCCGCCGACGTAGACCAGGATTTGGATGATGCCGACGAAGTCGGCGCCCAAGAGGATCATCAGGCCCGCGATGCCGGCGAAGGCCCCCAGCAGGGAAAAGGCCGAGTAGACCAGGTTCCGCGAGAAGGCGATCAGGGCGCAGGCCGTGATCGTGAGGGCCGAGAGGCCGGTGAAGACTAGGGGTTCGATAGGGCTCATTTTAGGTGTCGGCTCAAATTTCTTAATTAAAACAACTACCTGCTGTATCCGGCTAGCATAGGAGGCGGACGCTAATTACGTAGGCTAGGCTCCCAAGTCAAGCGGAACGGCCACCTTGCGGGAGGCCGATAAAATCCTAAACTTTCGCATCGTCGCAAGCCCCGTAGGGGCCGTTCGCGAACGGCCCCTACAGAGGCCGCTAAAACCGCGATTTCAGAAATTTTTTGTCGAAGGCGGCAGAAAAAACCACAGAAACCTAATTCAGGGTCGTCCCCTCCGGTACCGTCTCGGCCGCGCCGCCCTCTTCCGCCTTCGCGCCCTCCTCGCCCTTGTCCTTCTTCGGCGGCTTGTAGGGCACCACGTAATCGCCCTCCGGCACGAAGTGAGAGACCATCTCCTCCAGCGAGTAGGAGGCGCGTTCGAACTCGGGCACGAAGTGAATGGCCCCCGTCGGGCAGGGCTCGGTGCAGAGCCCGCAATACATGCACTTCGCCATGTCGATGTCGAAGCCCGACATGGCGCGGCCCTTCGGCGAGTCTTTGGCGACCGTGATCTTGATGCAGTCGATGGGGCAGGCGTTCTCGCACATGAGGCAGGCGGTGCAGATGTCCATCTCGACCTTCAGCCAGCTGCGGGAGCGCTCGGGCATGAGCTCGCTCACCGGGCGCGGCGTCTTGTCGGGGTACTGGATCGTCACCGGCTTGCGCACCATGTGGCTGAGCGTGATCGTCAGGCCCTCGAAGATGGAGGTGGCCGCCTGCCGGATGTTTTGAAAATACTGACTGACCGCCGATTGCGACATAAATCTCGAACTCCGCTAGACGAAGGGGTTCAGCTGGACCTCGGCGCGGGAGACGCGGATCTGCCAGAGCACCCGATAAAAATAATAAACCGTGATCACCGCCGCGAGGGCCGTAAGGAGGTAACGCATCATCGGCGCGCCCTGCGGGAACAGCATCATCCAGATCGCGGTCCCGATGACGCAGACGAAGCCGATCGGGACGAGATACTTCCAGCACAGGCTCATCAGCTGGTCCATGCGGATGCGCGGCAGCGTCCAACGCAGCTGGATGACCAGGAAGATGATGAGGAGGCACTTGACCTGGAAGAAGAGCAGCTGCACGACCTGGGTCAACCAGGCGCCGACCGAGCCGGTCGCCGCCGCCAGGCTCGCCGGGATCTGCCAACCGCCCAGGAAGAGCGTCGTCAGGATGGCCGCCATCACGTAGAGGTTGGCCCACTCGGCGAAGAAGAAGAAGACGAAGCGCATCCCCGAGTATTCGGTGTTGTAGCCGCTGACCAGTTCGCTCTCGGCCTCGGGCAGATCGAAGGGGGCGCGGTTGCCCTCGGCGACCAGGGCGGTGAAGAGGATGAAGAAGGCGATCAGGCAGAAGGGATTGTCGAAGAGGAACCACTGCCAGGGGTGCGGGCCCTGGCGCGAGATGATTTCCTGCATCGAGAGGCTGCCAGCCAGCAGCAGCACCGTGAGGGCCGCCAAACCCGCCGGGATCTCGTAGCTGATGACCTGGGCCGCGGCGCGCATCCCGCCCAGCATCGACCACTTGCTGCCCGAGCCCCAGCCCGCCATGACGAGGCCGACGACGGTGAGCGAGGAGGTCGCGAAGATGTAGAGGATGCCGACGTTCAGATCGGCGACGACCAGCTTGCTGGCGAAGGGCAAGGCGACGAAGGTCGTGAACATGCCCAAGAAAACCAGGTAGGGCGCGATCACGAAAAGCGGCTTGTCGGCGTCTTTCGGGATCAAGTCTTCCTTGAGCAGGCTCTTG
>JADYZQ010000118.1 GCA_020853015.1 Deltaproteobacteria bacterium | reverse complement strand
TTGAATCAGAGCGTTTTGCTGAGGAAAATCAACAGCGATGCGCTGATCATGAAAAAGCTCATGCAAGAGCTGTTGGCCCTGCGCGTAAAGCCTTATTACATTTATCAATGCGATCTCAGCGAGGGGATCAGCCACTTCCGAACCCCCGTCGAAAAAGGGATCGAGATCCTGGAATCCTTGCGCGGCCACACCAGCGGCCTGGCCGTTCCCGAGTTCGTCATCGACGTGCCGGGCGGCGGGGGGAAGATCCCCGTCGGACCCAACTACCTGATCAGCCAGTCGGACAAGAAAGTCGTGGTGCGCAATTACGAGGGATTCATCAGCACCTATCCTCAGCCTCATTTGACGGATTGCTCGTGCTCCACCGCCCGGGCAGTGGCGGCCGATTCGCGGCCGCACAAAGAGCGCGGCTTGGCGCGCCTGCTCCACGAAGACTCGATCACCCTCGAGCCTCGCGAGACGCAGGGGCAGGTACACTGAAAGATTTAATTAGGTTTTGAAGCCGAATTCCAAAGTCCATGGCCTTTAGCCCTCGGCGCCGGACTTTGAGCCTTCTGCTTGAAACAATTTCGCGAATGTCCAAATTAAGCCTCGATCGCGATCAGATCGACCAGTGCCGCGACCAAGCGGCGCAGATCATTCGATCGATCATACAAAACGTCAACCGGCACACCACGCTCTCCATCGAGCGCAGCACGTTGCGCATGCTCGGCGTCGAAGGCCCTTTGGAAGAAGACTCCAAAGAGCCCGCGCCGCAGGGCCGCTACCCGCTGGTCAACGCGCTGCTCGACAAGATCGGCGCCGAGCGGCTGCATAAGGGCGCCGGTTATTGGTTCGGGTTGGCGGCCGCGCAGCATCCGCGGCTCACTTCCGCCACGCTGGCCCGCAAGATAGTCTCGGGCGATATAGAGCTGGGCGAGATCGAGGCCGCTCCGGCCGAAAAAATCGACGAGGCCTGCCAGGCCTTCCTGGCCAAGACCGTGGCCAAGCTGCGCGCCGTCGGCGAGAAGAAGAAAAAGCGACCGGCCTGGGCCCTGTCCTCGGCGCCCTTGCGCTACGTAATCGTCGCCACCGGCAACATCCACGAGGATATCTGGCAGGCGCAGGCCGCGGCCGAGATGGGCGCCGATATCATCGCGGTGATCCGCTCGACCGCGCAGAGCCTGCTCGATTACGTCCCCGAGGGCGAGACCACCGAGGGCTTCGGCGGGACTTTCGCCACCCAAGAAAACTTCCGCCTGATGCGCCAGGCCCTCGATCACAGCGAGAAGAAGCTCAAGCGCCGCATCGGCCTCACCAATTACTCCTCCGGGCTCTGCATGCCCGAGATCGCCGTATTGGGCGCCCTCGAGGGAGTCGACTACCTGCTCAACGACGCGATGTACGGCATCTTGTTCCGCGACATCAACATGAAGCGGAACTTCGTCGACCAGTATTTCTCGCGGCGCATCTGCGCCCTCTCCGGCATCACTATCCAGACCGGCGAGGACAACTATCTCACCACCGCCGAGTCGCATAAGTATTACTACCAGGTGTTGGCCAGCCACTTCCTCAACGAGGCCTTCGCCAAGGCGGCGGGCCTGCCGGAAAACCAGATCTCCCTGGGCCACGCCCACGAGATCGACCCTTGGATCGAGGACTCCATCCTCTACGAGTGGGCCCAGGCCCAGCTGATCCGCGAGGTCTTTCCGCGCTCGCCGATCAAGTTCATGCCGCCCACCAAGCACAAGAGCGGCGACATCTTTTTCAGCTACCTCTACGACGGGCTCTTCAACCTGGCCGGCATCATGACGGGGCAGACCATCCAGCTGATGGGCATGCACACCGAGGCGATCCACAACCCCTTCGTGCAGGACCGTTATCTAAGCCTGAAGAACGCCAATTACGTCTTCCGCGGCGCGAAGAGCATCAAGGACGAGATTCTCTTCCAGAACAACGGCAAGATCGCGCGCCGCGCGCGGCAGGTGATGGACGAGGCCTTGGCCCTGCTGAAGAAGATCAAGCTGCGCGGCTTGATGCGCTCGATCGAGGAGGGGGCTTTCGCCAACGTGAAGCGCTTTCCCGACGGCGGCAAGGGCGTCGAAGGCGTCTTCGAGAAGGACCGAGACTACTACACGCCGCTCAAGGATTACCTCACTCCGAAGCAGGACTATCGCGACGAGGAGCCGCGGCGTCCGCGCCGGGGCCGCGACCGCCTCGCGGGCGAGGAGGGCGCGCGGGGCCGGCGTCGCGGCCGGGACGCCGAGGAGGGCGCCGAACGCGTGGCGGGTCCCGAGACGCCGCGAGAGAGCGGGCGCGAGGCAGGTCGGGAGACCGGGCGCGAGCCCCGGCGGGAATTGGGCCGAGGGCGCGGCGATCGAGGCGATCGCGGCCGGGGCCGGGGACGCGGGGATCGCGGCCGGGGCCGCGACCGTGGCGGGCGTCCGGAAGGCGCGCCGCAGCGTCCAACAGAATCCGTCGCGGCGTCCGGCGTCGGCGGGCCCGTTCCGAACGGCGCGGCGGAGGCTGCGACGGCAGCCGCGGAGCTTGCCGCGGTCGAATCGGTGGTCTACCTGCCGCCGCCCGAAGAGGGACCGGCGCCGCAAAATTCCGTCGCGGCGGCCCCGGAAGGGTTTTCTCCCGATGCGTCACCCGGCGCCGAGGGTACAGTTCCGCTCGAGGGAGAGGGCGTAGCGCCCGGCGAGCGTCGCGGTAGCGGCGATCGCGGCGGGCGGGGCCGGCGTCGCGGGAGGCGCGGCGGTCGAGGTCGCGGGAGGCGCGGCGGTCGCAACGGCCCGCGCGGTCCGATGGGCGGCGAGGGCGGCGGCAACTCGGAGGGCTCCGGAGCCGGTTCCGAGGGCGGCCCTCCGCAGGCCGCGCGTTCCGACGATTCGGGTTCTGGCGGAAGCGGCGGTTCCTCCGGCGGCGGGGAAGGCTGAATTTGAGGTGATGCGATGGTCCCTATGGAAACTCTAAAGCGCTGGTTCCAGAAGAAGGGCGAGGAGGCCCCGGCCACCGTCGCCTCCGGCGGTCCGGTCAACCTGCGCCGCTTGATGCCTTACGGCGACCGCATGAATGACGGGGCCATGCAGCTCAGCTTCACGCTCCCGATCGATTGCACTCCCGAGGCCCGGGAGGCCGCCAAGGTCTACGTCGAGAAGCTCGGCTTTCACGAGGTCCACGTCGCGACCGCCGAGCCGATGGGCATGGGTTTTTCCTTTTTCGTGGTCTTCGCCCGTGCCAAGCACGCGATCGATTTCACCAAGGTCAAGGCGCCCAAGGCCGAGTTCGAGCCGATGGACTTCGATCGGGTCAACCAATTCGCCCAAGAGAAGATCAAGAGGCGCCTGGTCGTGGTCGGCGCCACCACCGGCAGCGACGCCCACACCGTCGGCCTCGACGCTATCATGAACCTCAAGGGCTACGCCGGCGATCCGGGCCTCGAGCGCTATTCCTGCTTCCAGGCGATCAACCTGCGCTCGCAGGTCGACAACCGCGAGTTGGTCGAGAAGGCCGTCGAGCACAAGGCCGACGTCGTCCTCGTCAGCAAGCTGGTCACCCAGCGCGGCCAGCACCTGCAGGACCTCAAGGACCTGCTTCCCCTCCTCAAGGAAAACAAGAAGCTCAATCATCCCCTCATCAGGATCGTCGGCGGCCCGCGCATGACGCATGCCGCGGCGGTGAAGCTGGGCTACGACGCGGGCTTCGGCCCCGGCACCACCCCCAGCGAGGTGGCGAGTTTCATCGTTCAAGAGTATTATAAAAAAATGAAATAAGGCGTCGTATCCTTGGGCCCGAATATTGCTTTCTTGTCCTTTGGGTTCGAATACCCTAAGAATGAGGGCGATTTCGCTATGGATAAATTTAAAAGCAGCATCAGACCGACATTCGGCTCTGCAAATTGGCGATTGAGCGCGTCGATGAAAAGGTAGAAGCCTTGCGGAAGCCCACCTGAGTCCGGTTTTCATTAGTTTTGTCATCTCTCCTTTTCGCTGTTAAACTTTAAATCATGGCACGGCGCCGTTACCAAGTGACGCATCGCGTCCGTATGAATCAATCCGACGCCCATTATGCCGGGGATTTGGTGGACGGGGCGCGGATCCTCGGTCTCTTCGGCGACGTCGCGACCGACCTGCTGATCCAATCGGATGGCGAGGAGGGCCTGTTTCGCGCCTATGCCTCCGTCGAATTTCTCGCGCCGGTGCGGGCCGGCGACTTCCTTGAGGTGGAAGGCCGGATCACGCGCTTCGGAAAGAGCTCCCGCGAGATGCGTTTCGAGGCTCGCAAGGTGATCGCGGCGGAGGCCGGCTCGGACCCGCCGGGGAGGGCGGGGGTGTTGCGGCGGCCGATCGTCGTGTGCCGTGCGGTCGGCACCTGCGTGGTATTGGGAGGCGCGAAAAAATATCCATAGATCGCCCCGAGGGCGGGGAAGAGGGTGTTCCTGGAGGGACCGAGGAACTGTCTGAGCCTTCCTCAAGGTCTGCAAGGAGAGTTTGAAAGAGATGAGGCGAGAAGATTTGTAGGAGGGTCGCTAGGAAACCTATAAAGGAGCGAGTTCCGCAGGGCCCGGAAGGAACACCCTCTTCCCCGCCCTCGGGGCGCACCGAAATGTCTTCCAAACACCGCAAGACACCCGTCCTAATAACCTGCGCCCTGGTCGGCGCCGAGCTGACCCGAGAGCAGGCACCTTATCTCCCGCTCACCCCGGAAGAGATCGCCGTCTCCGCCGCCGAGGCAAGTGCCGCGGGCGCCGCGATCGTCCACCTCCATGTGCGCGACGCCCAAGGTCGCCCAACCTGCAGCGAGGAAATTTTCCGGGAGACGATCCGAAAGATCCGCGAGCGCTGCGACGTGATCGTCCAGGTCTCCACCGGCGGCGCGATCGGCGACAGCGACGAGGACCGGATGCGCCCCCTCGAGGCCGGGCCCGAAATGGCCTCGCTGACCACCGGCTCGGTGAATTTCGGCGACGAGGTCTTTCTGAACCCGCGGCCCTTCGTGGTCGCCCTGGCCCGCCGCATGAAGGAAAGAGGCATCAAGCCGGAGATCGAGGTCTTCGACGCCGCCATGCTGGAGGCCGGGGTCGTCTTGGCCGAGCAGGGACTGATCGAGCCTCCGCTCCACTTCGACCTGGTATTGGGCGTGCCCGGCGCCCTGGCCGCCACCGAGCGCAACCTCGACTTCCTGATCGGGGGCCTGCCGTCGGGCGCGACCTGGTCGGTCGCGGCGATAGGCCGCCATCAATTTTCCATGGCGCGGATGGCGCTAGAGAAGGGTGGACACGTCCGCGTGGGTATGGAAGACAATATCTACCTGGAAAAAGGCATCCTGGCGCGGTTCAACGCCGAGCTGGTCGCGAAGGCGGCCGCGATGGCGCGGGAGGCGGGAAGGCCGGTCGCCTCGGCGGCCGAAGCCAGGGAAATGCTGAGCATCTCCTGAAAATTGTAACCGTAATTTTTTTTGCCTAATTTCGCAGGGGAGGGCGAACGCGAGGTTCGCCCCTACATGTTATGCCCGGAATCGGAATCGTCCTCAATCCCCACAGCAAGAAGCACAAGAAGGATCCCGACAAGATCAAGCAGCTGGGCTTCATCGTCGGCGACCGCGGCAGCTGCCAGGCCACCGAGGACTTGGCCGACTTGCGCCGCGTCGCCGAGGCCTTCAAGACCAGGGACATCGACATCCTGGCGATCGGCGGGGGCGACGGCACCAACCACGTGACCCTCTCGACCTTCATCGAGGTCTACGGCGAGAAGCCCCTGCCCAAGGTCACCTTCCTGCGCGGCGGCACGATGAACACCCTGGCCAATGCCTGCAACATCAAGGGGGCGCCCGAGAAGATCCTCAGCAACCTGATCTACAAGTACCACGAGGACGAGCCCTTCGAGACGACCGAGATGGACCTCATGCAGGTCAACGACAAGTACGGCTTTATTTTTGGCTGCGGCGTGATCTTTCGATTCATGCAGGCCTATTACACCGGCGCGCCTCCTTCGCCGCCCAAGGCCACCTGGACGCTCGTCCATTCCATCGCCTCGGCCCTGGTCAACGGGCCCTTCGCCCGCAAGATGTTCGCGCGCTACGACGCCGAGGTGACGGTCGACGGCAAGAGGTGGCCCTTCGCCAACTGGTCGGCTCTCTACAGCGGCTCGATTCCGATCCTGGGCCTGAAGTTCCGCGTCTTCCATTACTCCGAGGCGATCGGCAAGTTCCATGCGATCGGCTTCTCGCTGCCGCCGCGCAACGTCCTGCGCCACGTGGGCGACATGTTTTTCGGAAAACCCTCGCGTTCGGAAAATTTGATCGAGCAACCCGCCCAAGAGATGCGCATCGACTTGGCCGAACCCATGCCCTACACGATCGACGGCGACATGATGCCGGCGGAAAAGTCCTTCCGGATCCGGACGGGACCCCGCCTCAAGATTTTGGTGAAGTAAGGCTACCTGGGCGTCTCTCCCAGCTTGCGAAACAAGAGCCACGAGACCATGGCCTCGCCGGGCTCGATGGTCACCGCGGGTCCGCCCATGAGCGGAAGGTGGGTGCGGCGTTGTCGAACCTCGAGGAGCTCGATGCCGCGGTCGCGCAGCACCAGGTTGGCCAGGTCCTCGATGGCCTCGTCGCGGTCGGCTAGGATGAAGGCCGATCCCTCCGGGGCGAGCCGGGCCTTGATCTGGCGGTTCAGAAAATCCTGCAAGGACGCCTGGCGCTCGGGGCTGCTGCGCGGCGCGAGTTCGGAGAGCTGCCGCGGGAAGAAGGCCTCGATGAGATCGGCCGGAGGCATGGCCTCGGCCTCGGGGCGAAAATCAATCGCCGGGCTGAAATCAAATTTGTACTCGCCGGATTCGCGCTTACGCTGGGTGCGCAGGTGCAAGCGCCGTTCGGTGGTGCGCAACACGCTCGGATCGTCGGAGAGATGGGTCACACGGTGGCCCATCTCTGCGAGCTGGAAGGTGCGGGGCGCATTTTCGTCGCCGATCAATGCGACATGGAGGCCGGAGCCCCGCAGGTTGTAGCTGCCGTCCGGCAGCCGGACATAGGGAGAATCGGGGTGGATGATCGCTTCCTCGATTTCCGCGGCACGCTCCCCCTCGAGACCCCGCTGCAGCCAGGATCGGGCGCGGCGGGCGTTCTCCAGCGGCTGCTGGATGAGCGCGGTGTGGTCGATGAAATTGATCAGGTTGTTCGCCGAGCGGTAGTAGTAGGTGAAAAAGCGCCGGATGTCCAAGGCGTCGCTGGGCGGCAGCTCCCGATCGGAGAGGATGGCGCGGTCCACCAGGTGCTGGACGGTACGGTACTCGAGGCCCAATTCGGCCAGGTAGGGCAGCAATTCGGCGCGGGAGGGCTCTTGGCCGATGCGGCGCTGCAATTCCTCCACGACGGTCTGCATCTCGCGGGCGGTGTCCCGAGCTCCGGTTTCCCAGCCTCGGGTCCCGGTTTCCGCGCGGAAAATGCCGTAAAGAGTTCCCTCGATTCGGTCGAGGTCGGCCTTGATGTCGCGAAGCTGCGCGGGATGTGCGACGATCTTGCCGCCGCCGGAGGGATCGATCCCCTCGTGAAAGGCGGGCGGGCGATTGGACGGAGAGGCATTGGGGTTATTGGAAGACATGAAGACGGCGTTCGCCGGCAAGGGCCTCGCCTCTCCCGCCATGGCGGGGCGAAGGGTTCCCGCGGCGGAAAATAGGGCCGGCGTCGAGGGCGGACGGGGCGCGAGGAGACGCGAGGCCTCGATGCGGCGCCCTATCGCCTGGAGCCGACGTTCGTAGGAGCCGCCCGTGGCGCGGTGAATGAGTCGCCCGCCGACGTGGAACTGCAGCAGGGTCGCCAGGGACTCGACGACGGCGTTGGCCGCGTCGCCACCCGGACGCAGGCCGAGGCGCGTCTCGAGGGCGTGGGCGCCCAAGAGGCCGGTGAAGGCTGCGGCTTGGGGAAGTGCGACGGCAGAAAAGCGGGTAAGGGCGCTCGCCGATCCCTCGGACCTCGCGAGGCGGCGCGTGAAGGCGGAGGCCCCGGCCCCGGAACTTTTCAGCAGGAACAAGGTGATGCCGGCCGAGAGGAACTCGAGGCCGAGCGCCTCGCGGCTCCAATCCAGCTCGCGGCCCAGCAGGGCGTGAAACCCGCGCGTGGCCAGGGTGAAGGCGGGGACCTCGAAGGCGAAGCCGACGCCCCAGGAGAGGGCCCGCGCGCCCAAGCCGCGCGTCAACAGCGAGGTGGTGGGCGAGGTGGCCAGGCGACTCAAGGTAGCGAGGCGCAGGGACTGGAAGACGGCGCCGCCCGCGGCCATACCCGCCAGCAAGGCCGGATCCGAGGCCTGCTGGGCGAAGTGCCGGCCCAGGAGCTCGACGCGGGCGCCCAAGGGGCCGCGACCTTGCAAGACCGCGAGCCGTTCTTCGGCGCGGCGTTGCAGAGGCCCGCCGCGATCGGTTCCCGCGACGGTCGCATAGATCTCCGCGGCGAGGTCGGCTCGTCCGGCGCCTTCCTGGCGCTGGCCCAGGGAAAGCAGACCCTCGGCCCGCAGCCCGGCGTCGCTTTCGCGGCGAAGCGCATCCAGTTCGGCGTGAAGCGTCGCATCTTCGGAGCGGCGCCGCAGCAAGACGGCCAAGTCGTCCATGGCGTGATTAGGAAAAAGCGCAGCTATATTGAGAAAGCTAGGCGTCCCCGAGGAAATTCTTACCCGGAAATTCAAGGGAATACTCCGCTGACAAAAAAGTGCTCAATTTAAGATGGATAAAAGGGCGATGAACACCCAGCGGACCTGGAATGGCTTAAACAAACCCTGGAAGCTCGACCCACACAACTCTTATCCGTCAGACCTCTTACCTCCCGACGAAAAGAGATGTCCTGGTGATAAAGAAAATTGCCCGGGAAGAAAAGCGAAAAATACTAAAATTCAGCTAATTTTCGCAGGAAAACGAAGTTTCCGGACTCCTGGTCGGCTCGGGAGACCTCGACGGGCAAATGACCGTTATAGGCCCCCGCGATGACGTCCGCCCATTCCCTCGAAGTCGCGATTTGTACCATTCTCTGTAAGGCCGAGGCGTCGCGGCTGACCAGCAAGGCCACGCCGCCCGGGCGAAGCCGGTCAAAAACCAGGTCTTTCAGCAGGAGCTCTCCGGAATGGCCCGCCAATTGCGGGGCGGAGGCGAGGTCGTAGCCCTCGAGGTACTCGGCGTCCAGGGTGCGCAGTTTCCAATCCCGCCAGATGACGCGGACGCGATCGAGACGATCGAGTAGAACCGCCTCGGCCGCCATGCGGCCGTAGCTCTCCGAGTCGGAGGCGACGATTTCGAGGGCGTGTCGGCGGGAGAGGGCGACGCGTTCTCGGGGGATATCCCCGATCAGCACGACCTTTCGGCCCTCGCCGGGGATCTCCAGATAGGGGGATTCGTATTCGTCGCGGTAATCGTAATGCGGCATTTGGATTCGCGCTGCGGGATTCCTCGGATCGATGTGGAGTCGCGGGTGCCGAAGCTCCGGCTCCGAGAAATGATGGGTCTCGGCGTCCGAATTGACGCGATGGAATCGAAAGACGTCGCGGAACAGCCTCAAGCGGGCGTCGCTCGCGTTGCGGAGGGAGCCTTCCAGGTCTTTTGCGACGCCGTTGTTGATATAGTTGACGGCCTTGTTCGGCACTCGGTACAGGGCGGCGATGAATTCCCGGACCTCCGGGCTTGTGGAGGAGGGCAGGTCCTCGACTTGGCGCAGGTCGCCCAGCATGCGGCGCACCCAGCGCAGTTCGCCGCGGATGTCGTTCAGGGCCGGTCGGTCGCCCGAATTAGGGAGATGGCGGTCCATCAGCTGAAAGTGGTCGAGCAGCTCCAGCGCGATGCGGTGGCCCTGCTCGGCCCACATGGCTTCCCCGTTTTGATCGTTGTAGGCGCAGTTCATCTCGAACTCCAAGCGGCCGAACTGATCGCGAATCGCCCTGAAGAGCGCAGGATTCGCCCGGATGGGGATGAGGGCATCCTCGACCCGCTCCGCCGGGGGCTGGCTGTGCCCGTTCGGGCGTTCCGCCGCTTTGTCCTGCTCGGGGGACATCATGAAGATGAGCGGCCGCGTCGGCTCGGCACCGCCGGCCGGCGCGAGCCGAAGGCCGAAGGCTTGCACGGGAGAAGTCAGGGGAGGTCTCGGCCGGTTCCCCGCCTCCAGACGCCGCCGCAGTTCTTCCAGGCGCGGCTCTTGGGAGATCCCCATGCCCCGCAGCAGGCGCCCCGCGACGTGGAATTGCAGCAGGGTGGCCAGGGACTCGACGACGGCGCTTCCCGCGTCGGTCGTCGGGCGTAGGCCGAGTCGCGCCTCTAGCGCGTGGGCGCCCAAGATGCCGGTGAAGGCGGCCGCTTGCGGCAGCGCGGCGGTCGAAAATCGCGCGAAGGCGCCCGCCGATTCTCCGTTTGCGGCGAGGCGCCGGGTCAGGTTGGAGGCCGCGGCCCCCGATCCCTTTAAGAAAAACAGGGTGAGACCTGCGGAGAGGAGGTCCCGCCGCAGGGCCCGGGAGCTCCAATCTTGTTCGCGGCCCAGCAAGGCGTGAAGCCCGCGGGCGCCGAAGGTGAAGGTCGGAACCTCGAGGGCGAAGCCGAGCGTCCAGGCCAAGCTGCGGGCGCCGAGCCCGCGGGTCAAAAGGGATGCGCTGGGAGAGGCGGCGAGGCGGCTTAAGGTCGCGAGGCGGGCGGTCTGAAAGGCGGCGCCGCCCAGGCACATGGCGCCGAGCATCGCCGGGTCGGCCGCCTGCCTGGCGAAGTGGCGGCCCAGCATTTCGACGCGATCCCCGATCGGGCCGTTCCCCTGCAGGACCGCCAGGCGGTCGGCGGCGCGCCCGCGGCAAAGCCGGGGGTAGGGGGTTGCGGAGATCGCGGCGTAGATTTCGGCGGCGACGGCGAGATCTCCCCTGGCTTCCTCGCGGGCGGCGACGGCGAGGAGGCCCTCTGCCTGCATCTCCGGGTCGCTTTCCAGGAGCAGAGATTCCAGCTCCGCGCGCCGGGCGAGGCCGGCGGCGTCTTGGGCGGGGATCGCCGCGATCAAGGTCGCGAGGGACGAATGAGCATGGGATAGGCGCGGCGCGAAAGGGAACGGGCCGTCCCCTTGAAGATTCCTTACCCGGGAATTCAAGAGTCTTACTCCAAAAAAAGAAATATTTGCCGATGCTTAGCGTTTCGGCCGCGGAATCGGGGAATGCGGGGACTCCTCGGTATTCCCCGATTTTAGTTGCTTGGGCGAAAAAAAGACGGCGGATCCCCGAACCATTCGGTTCACCGCCGCCTAGGTGCACTCAACGTCTTTCGTTCGCCCTATTCGCCCAAGGGCGAGGCGAACACCGGGGCCAGTCCCTCGCGCGCGAAGACCTCGACCTTCTCGGAGGAGAGCGTCGCGAGGCCGTCGGCGAAAAAGTAAGCCCGCAGAAAACTATCGTAGGGGCCTTGCTCCGTGAAGGGCTTGTGCAAGTCGCCCAAGGCGCCGATCTGCAGCGTCGCGGGATCGACCGAGAAGAGGGCCAGGGTCGAGCCGCTCGCGTCTTCGAAGGGCACCGCGAAATGGCGCCGGGCCGGGTCCTGCCCCAAGGCTCGGTGGTCGTGGAAGACCGGGCTGTAGGCCCACTCGCCGGGTCCGCTCAAGACCCGTTGCCGGGCCAGCGTCGGCCGGGAGGGATCGCGGATGTCGAAGAGGTTGGCCACCACGCTGCCGTTCGCGTCGCCCTGCCCGATGCCGAGCAGCAGCGTTTCCGTGATCGCCTCGAGGTGGAAGGAGACGCCCTCGATCTCGAGCTCGCCCAGCTTGAGCGGATGGGCCGGGTCCTTCAGGTCGAAGCAGGTAAGCGGGTCGATCCGCAAAAAGGTGATGACGCAGCCGAGACCGCCGACGAAGCGCGCGGCGTAAGGGGTCTCGTCCGCCTCGAAGGGCCCGTTGCGGCCCAGCAGCTCGAGCTTGTCGCCGGCTTTCCGATAGGTGCTGAGGTAGTTTCCTGCCGCCTCCGCCTGCTGCGCCTTCATCGCCGCGCCGGGGACGCCGCCCGCGGCGCAGTCGTCGATGCAAATCGGGGAGAAGTTCTGGATGTGGTGAAAGACGCGCAGGACGCCGTCCTTCTCGTCGAGGAAAAACTGGTTGGGGATGTCGCCCGGCACCGAGGTCGCGGCGCTTAAGGCCAGCAGCGAGGGTCCCGAGCCGAGCTCGAATTGATAGAGCTCGCTGCCGAGACCTTCGCCGGAGTCGACGTTTTGCGCGAGGAAGAGGCGCTCGGGATTGGCGGCGATCAGCGTGCGCCAGGCGGGGGAGTAGATCGCCTGGGACCGGACCTCGGCGCCCGATTCGTTTAAGTCGAGGATCGAGACCAGCGCCGCATTCAGCGAGCCCGGGCTGTAGGCGGGATCCAGGCTGGGATTTTCATAGAGGTAGACCTGCGCGCAGTCCACGACCGGCCCCTGTCCCTCGCCGAGGCTGCCCCGCCAGGACTTGCTCGGGAGGACCTGCTCGTCTTTCAGTTCCCCGAGGTAGATCGGCACGTGGCGCTCCGTGACCCAGAGGATCTTGCCCGCCGCCGTCAGGGCGCGCGCCTCGAGGAAGTATCCCGGGCTCTGCTCTTCGCGCAGCAACCGGGGCAGCTCGGGCTGCGTCACGTCGACCAAGGCCATCACCGACTTGGGCTCGATGGGGCTGGGGTAGATCTCGGGCGCCGCGACGGTCTGCGCGGGGAGGGGAATCGGGCCGTCGCCGTAGAAGTAACCGCCCTCGGTGCTGCCGAAGAGCGCGACGAAGGCGCGCCCGCCGGCTTGGAGGGCCACGGCCTCGGCGGGATAGAAATCGAGATCGAGGTTCGCGAGCAGCTGGGGCGCGGCGATGGGGCTGACGCGGAAGACCTTCAGGCTCTTCTTGCCTCGGCCCAAGGCGTAGAGCAAGCCGCGCGCCGGGTCGGGGAAGGCGAGGTCGCTCTGCAGCACCGCGCCGCCCTGGGCCGCGCCGTCGGCCGCCTCGGGGGCGCCGTCGGCGGTGGGCGCGGCCGGAGCCGCGAAGGGCTCGGCGACCGGCATGACGCGGTCGGGGAAATTTTTGACGCGCTCGGCGTACCCGCGCGCGTAGGCTTGGATCTCTTCGCAGCTCTGAGCGAAGCGGAAGCTGCCGAGGGTCTTGGTCGGGGCTTGGGATCCGCCCGAGCCGCAGGCGGCGAGGCTCAGCGCGAGGGCGCTCATCGCGAGGCGGGAAATTTTTCGTTTCATCTTAAGTCTCCTCCGGATCGATGAGCGCGCCTTCGGCTTCAAGATCTTCCTCCCCGTGTGGGGAATCCTCGATCAAGAAACTCTGCGGGCTTGGCGTGGGCGAGGCGCCTTCGAGGCTGGGTGCCGCGGCCGGGCCGCCGTCGTCGGCGCTCGCGGGCGCCTGGCCGCCGGAGGGCAGGTTGGGATTGCCGATCTCGGTGCCGCCCTGGCCGCAGGCGGCGAGGCCCGCGATCAGCAGGGTCAGGCAGAAGAGGCGCTTGAGGATGTCTTTCCAACCATTCATGCCAGCTCCGTGAGGTTGAAGAATTGGATGTTCATCTGATACACCGCCTCGCCGCGCCCCGCCTCTTCGGACATCGCGAGGACTTCTTTGCGGAACTGGCGGATCCTCTGTTTGATGCGCTCGGAGGCGTCCTTGCTGACGGCGACGGTGACCGAGGAGATGTCCCGCAGCGGCGCCGGCGTGTCGCGCAGCGCCTGCTTGGCCTGATCCATCATGGCTTGGTGGAAGCGGTAGGCCGCGAGCGAGGTGACCTCGTCGCCGGTGGAGAGGGGCGCCTGGCTTTGCAGCAGACGGCCGTCCTCGCCGCGCCGCACGAGGCCGAGACGCTCGAGCAGGCGCAGCGCCCGCTTGACCTGGGCGGGGGTGACCCGGTGCCGCAACTTGGCGGCGATCCACTCGGGGTCTTCCCGGAAATCCGCCAGCGCCACCAGCTCGCGGATCGCCACCGCGTACCATTGGTCGAAGTACTCGAACTGCGAGTGCTCGAGGCGCTGGAGCGGAAGGTCGCGGCGCAGCAATTTCAGCTCTTCGTAGAGGCTTTCCTTCTCTTCGAGGGACTTCGCCTGGTTGAAGCGGACCAATTGGGCGAAGAATTCGGCCTCGCGCGGATCGAGGTCGAGGGCGCGGGCGACCTTGGTCGCGCTCTTCCCGCTCAAGTTGCGTTGCCCTTCCATGACGAGCTTGAAAAAGTTGGGAGAGGAGAAGCCGGCCTTTTGGGAGATGGAGCGGTGGGTGAGGCGCGAGGTCTTTTTCAGGCGGGCGAAGCGCGTCTTCAGGAACTCGCGGTAGTCGAGATAGGAAAACACCTTCTCCATGTCTCGCGATTAGCATGGGCCGGTGGGCGCGGCAAGAGGTAAATAATATAATTGTGATAAAATAGAATACAAAAAATTAAAAATAATTAATTATTTTATATAGTTAATTTTTTAATTAATAAATTATTTCTATATTAGAATACAAATTTTCATTCGAGGTCGGCTCGTGCCGCCGAGGCTTTGCCGTCCAGAAGACGCCCTGTCGTCCTCCGGCCGTCGCGCCCGGAAGGTGAAGGTGGTTGACAAGGCCGCGGGGATCCTGCGAAGGGGACAAGCTCTTCAAGACGCTTTTTTGGGTTCAGGGGAAGCCGAAACCGGCTTCGGGTCGGTTCGACCCGGCACTTATCGGAAATTTTTGCGGAGACATGGCCCGGCGCGGATGCCGTTTGCCAAGGTGGGTTCCACCACAATTAGGATGTTTATGTGGACGCAGGGAAATGGGCGCCTCCTCCCGAGCCGTGAGGCATTGTCCGGCTTGCGGGCGGAGGAAACGGCCCCCGATCATGCAGCGCTGTTGGATCGTTGGTTGCGCGCGCCGCAATCGGCGCGGCGACTGGACGCCGCCGAGCGGGCGGAACTCACCGCGCTACGCGGCGAGGCCGACCCCGGCCTGTTCTACGAAGGCCTCTTGGCCTTCGGCGCGTCGAGGGAGAGCGCCGGGCGCCCTGATTTGGCGGTCGAGATCTATGCGGAGGTCGCGGCCGTCGCGGGGCCTGTGTTGGCCGATCGCGCCCGGCGTCAGTGGGACGCGGCGATGGGACGGGGAGCGTCGGGTCCGCGCGCCGAATTCCTGCTCCGCCGTCTCGCCGGCGAGGCTTCCGATCCCGCGATGTTGGCGGGGATGGTCGCGGCCGGCGCGGTCTTTCGCATCACGCGGCTCGCGGTCCTGGGCCGTTTGGCGGCGACGCCCGGGGCGGGCCTATTCAGCCGCGGCTTCGGGGCGCGGGCGGCCGCTGCGCTGGCGGGATTCGCGCTCGAGGCCCCGGCCTTCACCCTCGCGACCAAGGCGGCCGGCGGAGTCCTCGGCCGGGATCAGGATTGGAGCGGCGGGGTTTTGGGGCGAGAGATCGCTTCGAGCTACCTGGTGTTGGGGGGATTGAAATTGGCGGGGTGGGGCAGCGGGGCGGCCTATCGTCGATTTGCGGGACCCGCGGGGGCCGTTCGCGAACGGCCCCTACAGGCACTCTTCCAGCAAACGGGCATGCTCGGCGGCATCCTCCTCGGCCATGCCGCGGAGGAGCGGCTCGGCCTGCGCCCCCGCGTCGACGGCGCGACCACGATGGTCGATTCCCTCGCCATGCTCCTGCAGTTCCACGTCGCCGGCCGCCTGGGACGACAGGCCTTCGGCGAGGGCTTCGCGTCCTGGGAGCGTTCGCTGGACCTTCAGTCCGAACTCCTCGTCTCCCGGCCTCGCTTTGCATCCGCCCCGACCCTCGCCTCGGTCTTAGGGCCGCGCCCCGCCTTCGCCGCGATGATGTCCGCGACGCCGGCCGAGGAGCTTTTGGGCGGCGCAAGCCCCGAAGCGCCTGTGAGCCTCGAGAGCGCGATCCGACCTGCGCCGCCGCGCCCCGCGGGGGAACCCGCGGAACGGCCCAGCGCCGAGGGGGCCCTGCGGCGCCTGCTGGCCGAGTCCCTGCCCTTGGAGGAAAGCCGAAAACGCGAACTGATCGCCCGCATCCAATCGGGGGATCGTTCCGCCGCGGATGCCTTGGTCCGTTCCGACATTCGTTTCGTGGCGAACCGCGCCCGCCATTACGCCCGCGCCTTCGGCCTGCAAAGCCAAGACTATCTCGACTTGGTGCAGGAAGGGAGCCGTTCGCTGGTCAAGACCGCCGAGCGTTTCGACTTGAGCCGCTCCAACAAGTTTCTCACTTACGCGTCGTGGTGGGTGCGGGCCGATATGACGCGCTATATCCTCGACCACCTCCAGGATATTCGCATTCCCGCCGGGCGCAGCGAGACGCTCCGGGTGCTGCGCCGCGAGATCGCCGAATTGCGCCGCGAGGGCAAGGATTTCGAGACCTCCGACTTGGCCGAGCGCATGGCCCTGACCGAACGCCAGGTGGAGGAACTGCAAAGTCAAGCCGGGACCAGACAGGCGCTTCGCCTGGAGGCGCCGATCGGCATCGAGGGCGAGGGGAACCTGCTTGATCTGATCCCGGCCTCGGGAGCCTCCCCGGATCAGGCCTTGGTCGGCGGGCGCCTGCTCGCCCAGATCCGCCGTTTTATCGAAAGCCGGAAAAACGAGCGGGAACGCGTCGTGTTGGAAGCTCGGCTCTTGGATCCCTCCGAACCCTCCCAGGAGGAGATCGGCAAACGCCTCGGCATGACGCGCGGCGAGGTCAAAAACCTGGAAAAGACGCTGCTGGCGCGCCTGCGGCATTACTTGTCGGCGGCGGGCCTGCGCCGGGACGGCGAGGGCGTTCTGGTCGACGTCGCTCTGCCCGGCGCGGCCGTTCCTAAGCCGCTCGGCGGCGGCAGGCCGGCGCTCCCGGATTCGCGCGCCGGGGCGGACGAGGGCGCGTCGGAAGCCTCGCGCGTCGAGATCCCGGCCGAGGTACTGCGTCCCCGCATCGCCGTGATCGGCTTCGGCATGGCGGGCGTCGGCGCGACCAATGCGCTTCGCAACTACCGCCTGTTCAGCGAGGATCCGCGCGATTTTCATCCTGAGATCACCGTCTTCGAGGGGATGAACCGCGTCGGCGGAAAGGTGGCGCCCGACAACCTCGGGGCCCAATTCATCGACCGCGCCCATTTCTATCCCATCGACCGCTTGATTCGAGACTTGGGCCTCGAGGCCGGGCCCTTGCGCGCGGACTACGATGCGGCGCCCTTCGTCACCCGCTCCGGCGTCTCGATGTCCGGCGCCCAGTTTTCCCAGGCCCTGCGTCTGGTCCGCCAGGCGGCCCGCGAGGCCCTGCGGACGCGCCCTTGGGAGGAGCTGGACCGGCAAGGCGCCGTCGGCTTCATTCGCGGGCTGGGCGAGCGTAACGGGCCCCTGGACGCCGCCGAGGTCGAGGCCATGATCTCGCGCCTGGGCTTCGAGGAAGGCACCCTCGACGTCTCGCTGCTTTCCTTCGCCGTCAACCTCGCCAAGAGCGAGACCCCGATGGAGCGCTACGAGATCGCCGGAGGCCTGCACCGCCTGCCCGAGGCCGAACGCCGGGCCGTCGAGGCCGCCGGCGGTCGCGTCCTGGTCGGCCATTCCGTGCGCGGCATCGAGCTGATGGCGGACGGCCTGAAGGTCTTCTTCAACCGGGACGGGGCCCTGCTCGAGGAGCGCTTCGACTACGGCATCCTCGCCCTGGCGCCCGAACACCTGCGGCGCGTCGAGGTCTCGGGCACGCGGATGCCCCTCGGCGCCCTGGCGCGGCTCGAGCCCGCCCACATCGTGAAGAGCAATTTGCGCAGCAACCTGCCGGCCCCCGAGGCCGAGCGGGCCGCGGCGCGCTACGCGTTGTGGCTTTCCCCCGACGAGCGTCGGCCCGGCATCCCCATGACGACCTTCTTCCACGGCTGGAACGGCGAGCCGCGGTTGACGCCGGGCGAGATGATTCGCGAGGCCTACGGCGTTCGGGATCCCGAGGCGGTGGTCGACTTCGCCTCGCAGGCCTGGGACGGGCGGCTCCAAGACGGGATCGCCCATTTCTATACCACCATGCCGCAGCCGGGGCGCGGCTTGGAGGCGCTGCGTTTTGCGATGGACCAATATTTCGCGGGGCGCTACGATGGCGAACGCCTCAAGGCGGCCAACCACGTCCTCGGCCTGGGTTGCTACATCCGCGACGCGGCCCTCTCCGGCGAATGGGCGGCCGTCTCCCTCCTGCGAGGGATGGGGATGGACGTCCGCAAGGCCTTCCAACGTAACCCTCGTCCCGAGCGCGAGCTGACCGGCGCGGAACGCATGCGATGACACGAACCATCCGATTATTCTCCTGGTTGCCGCTGATCCTGATCGCCTTTTCCGCCTGCTCTCCGCAGCCCGGACCCAAGACCAAGACTAAGGATATCGTCAGCGCCAACGGCAAGCTTCGCATCACCGTGCCCGCCGCCTGGCAAGAGAAGAAGGGGCTCAACGACTCGGCCGACCTGCAGGCCGCCTACACCCCCAGCGAGATGTACGTGGTGGTCTTGAGCGAGCCCAAGGAAGACCTGCAGGATATGACGCTCGAGCAGCACTCCAAGCTGACCCGCGAGGCCCTGCTCACCGGCGTGAAGGACCCGGTCGTCACGGGGCCCTTCGCCCTCCAGGTCGACGGGCGCCCCGCCGTCCAATACGAGATCCGCGGCGGCGTCGACCACGTGAAGGTGGTCTACCTCCACGTCACGGTGGACGGCCTCAAGTATTACCACCAGATCCTCGCCTGGACCGTGCCTTCGCGCTTCGAGGCCAACAAGCCCACCTTAGAAGGCGTCGTCCAGCGTTTCAAAGAACTCCCTTAGCTCGTGGAAGGTGCGCATGCGCCGTCTCCTCTCATTGCTGGTCGCGTTTCTCTTCCCGGTCTTGCTGGCCCCGGCCTGCGGCAAACCGGCCCCGGCATCCCGAACGGTCTACGGCCTGAGCGGGAAGATCCAAGTCGAACTGCCTCCGGGTTGGGAGGAGATGCCCGACCTGCACGAGTCGGCGGACATCGAGGCCGGGAGCAAGTCGGCCGACGCCTATCTGGTGGTGGTCAGCGAGCGGCGCGAGATCCTGCGTTCGAAGAGCCTGGAGGATTATTCCCAGTTCACCCGAGACGCCTTGGTCAGTACGATGAGTTTTCCCCAGCACTTGGGTCCGCGCCGCAAACGCATCGACGGCAGGCTCGCCTTGCAGTATGAAATCCGCGCCATCGGGAAATTCGGGACCCGCCTGGTCGAGCTGCACACCGTGGTCGAGAGCCCGGAGTATTTCCACCAAGTCGTCCTATGGACCAGCGCCGAGCGCTTCAAGGCGAACGAGCCCGAGATGCTGGCCATCGTCGAGAGCTTCCGCGAGAGGTGAGGGCGAAGCCATGTCTATCGAAATTAGCTTCCTGAGGCATGCAATCGCCGCCGAGCGCGGCGCCGAGTGGCCCGTCGACGCCGAGCGGCCGCTCACCACGGACGGCCGCCGCAAGATGATCGCGGCGGCGCGCGGGATGGGCAAGCTCGGCCTGCGCTTCGAGGTCCTGCTCAGCTCGCCCTTGCTTCGCGCCGTGCAGACGGCCGAGCTCGTCAAAAAACACCTGCCGTTCGCGGGGCCCCTGGAAACGACGGAGGAGCTTGAGCCTTCCGGCTCGCTGCGCGCACTGCTGCGTTTGCTCAAGGCGCGGCGCGAGCGGAGCTTCCTCTTGGTCGGCCACGAGCCCGCGCTGAGCGGGTGGATCGGGGAACTGCTGCGCCTCGGCCCCGCGGCGTCGGTGGAGATGAAGAAGGGGGCGCTGTGCCGGATAGCGCTCGAGAGCGCGGAAGCGGGGGCCGCGGCGGAGCTTTTGGCGTTGATTCCGCCGAAGGTCCTGCGGTCTTGCGGAAAATAAGAAGGGACGGCGGCCTCGAGGCGAAGCGGGTTTTATTTGACGACGCGCATCCTCGGCGCCGGTTTGTCCTCGCTCTCCCGTTCCCAGGGAGCGACCGGTGTCTTGAGGGCGGGCGCCCCGGCCTTTTCCTTCAGGCAGAACAGGGCCTCACGGCCCGAAAGTTTCTCGAACAAGTCGCATTTCTGCTTCGCGTCCCAGAGCTCGTACTCGGCGTCGTTGTGCGCGGAGAGAAGGAAGGTCGCCCGTTTTTTCTTTACTCGCACCGCGACGGAGTCGACCACCGCGAAGTGCGAGCGGTCCAGGGCGTCGGCGATCCGCAGCATGCCGGCCAGCCAGGCGACTCGGCGGCGGGTGCGCCTCGGCAGCGCGGCGTATTCCGGATGGCTGCTCCGGGGCAGCCCGCGCCGGTGATAGCGGGCGACGAGGGCGAGGACGTCGATCTCCTCGTCGGAGAAGCCGTTCAGGCCCGCGTTCTTGATCAGGTAGTAGGCGTGCTTGTGGTGCTTGGAGAAGCTGATGTGGTAGCCGATGTCGTGGAGCAGCGAGGCGTACTCCAGAAGCTCGCGGTCGACGCCGGAGAGCTGGTGGAGCTTCCGCGTCTGTTCGAAGACCTGCAGCGCGAGCTTCGCCGTGTGCTCGGCGTGGCCCTTTTCGTAATTGCACTTGGCGGCCAGCCGCAGGACATTGCGCAGCCGCACGTCGGGAATGGTCTCCTCGCTCTTCAGGCGGAAGCGGTGGCGGGCGATGTAGTCGTAGACCATGCCCTCGCGGATCGCCTTGTCGCAGAGCCTCAGCGACTTGATGCCCAGGCCTTTCATGAAGGCCAAGGTCACCGCGGCCCCGCCCACGATCAGGTCGTTGCGCAGCGGGTCCAGGCCCTTCATCCCGGCCCGTTCGTCGGGTGAGGAATGGCTCAGCCTTTGATAGAGCTCTTTCATGTCGCCGTACTCGAGGCTGCCGTCGCGGGGCGAATATTCCTGGCCTTTGTTCTTCGCGTAAAAAGCCATGGCGGCCAGGTTGTTCAAGGTGCCGGAGGTGCCGATGGCGTTGCCGAATCCCAGGGCCTTGATCTGGGGCAGGACGTTTTTCAGCTGGGCGGCGACGTGCTTCTCGAGACGGCGCAGCGCCTTTTCCCCGCCCTTTTGCAAAAAGAGCTGGTTCAGCCGCGCGGCGCCCAGCTTGAGGCTCTTCAGGAAGAGGATGCGCTGCGGGTTGACCACCAGGGTCTCGACGCTGCCCCCGCCGATGTCGATGAGGAAGGTGTTGCCCTCGGGAAGCTCCAGCGAGTGCTTGACGCCCAGGTAGATGAGGCGCCCTTCCTCCTCGCCGGTGATGACGCGGACGCGGATCTTCGTCTCTTTCTTGATCTTGCGGATGAAGTCGCCGCCGTTGGAGGCCTCGCGGACCGCGGAGGTGGCGACCGCGACGATCTTTTGGATGCCCTTGCTCTGCGCCAGGAGATAGAACTTGCGGATGGTGGCGAGGCCGCGCTCCATCACCGCCTTGCTCAAGTAGCGCTTCGCCATGGTGCCGTCGCCCAGGCGCGCCATCTCCTTCTCGCGCCCGATCACCTCGAAGGTGAAGTTGGGGTGGATCTCGGCCATCAGCATGTGGATGGAGTTGGTTCCGATGTCGATGACGGCGATTCTCATGGCACCTCGTTTGGAAATAGGGAGCGCAGTCGGCGTTCCTGTCGTGAAAGAAAGCCCTTTTCCAGCGCGGCGACCTCGGAGGCCAGCTTAGCCTCGAATCGGACCAGGGCCCGCCGGGACGCTTCCTTGGAGATTCTGCGCGTTACCCTCGGATCTTGCAATAATTGACGCAGGACCTCCAGGTCGTGCATCGCCCCGATGTGATCCTGCAAGGCCTTCAGGGTGCGGAGGGCGGGATCGGGGGTACGGAGGACCTCGGCGTGGATCTCGAGGAGGTAGCGGTATTTTTTCAGGGCGATTCGGAACTCGTGGAGCCGGTGCATATCCGGGCTCCGTCGGTATTCGCGGAGGCGCCGTGCCGCTCGGCTTCGGGCGGCGCGCAGCCCGCGGCGCAGGGCGGGGAGAAAGCGGGCGCCGAATCGACCGTCTTTAAGCTTGCCGAGATCGGGGGCCCCGAGCTCGGCGCGCAGCCGGCGGGAAGTCTTCGCCAGCCCCCGGCGCGCCTCGCGTCGCAGTTTGTGGAGTGCCGGAACCGAGGTGCGAAGCGAGAGGCGGTCCGGCCCGGCAAGGACCCGGAGATGCCCCTCGAGGAACCCCGTGCTAACGTCCAGGCTGCGAATCGGGCTGAGCGCGCGCGTCAATTTTTTGACCGCCTTTTCTTCCGACTTTAAACGAGTTTTTTTGGGTGCGACCTTGAGCACGGCCAGCATGGCCCGGAGGCGGCGCGATAAGACCCGCAGCCGGTGGATGGTTCGGCGTGAGGATTTTGAGTCTAATTTATGAATATTCTTAGATAAATCAGAAAAATTTTTTCGGAGTCGTTGGACAAAGCTCCGCCACGCTGCAAGGGAGTCACGGGACAATTTGGCTTCTGTAACCTTCAAAAGACCCCATCTATCAATTTGATAAGGCTTATCAAATTGATCAGCCTGATTTCGACGCGCTCTCGTTTTTTTATTTAAAAATCAAAATAAATCAATAGTTTAACGAGTGAAAAATTTTTCCATTTTGGCACTATCATTGCAATTTACAGGGACAAGACCGGGTTCCGGGCCGGGACCGAGAGGCTTCGATGTTCTAGGGGTGGAGATGAGCGCCAGAGGTAAGGGCGCCTCATCTTAATAGTGGGTGGAGCCAATCGGCCCGGGGAGCCAGGGGGTTAACCCAATCAGGGTTCTCGCAAGGATGTGCTCATCTTGCGGGAAAGACTGATTGGGTTTTTTTTTGACTGGACCCCGCCGCGCCAT
>JADYZQ010000117.1 GCA_020853015.1 Deltaproteobacteria bacterium | reverse complement strand
GTGCAGGGGGTCGGCTTCCGGCCCTTCGTCTACCGCCTGGCCCGCGAGCTGGGGCTGGCGGGCTGGGTGTGCAACTCCGCGGCGGGGGCGAGCCTCGAGCTGGAAGGAAGCGAGGCGGCCTTGGAAGGTTTTCTGCTCCGTCTCCCCAGGGAAAAACCGCCGCACGCGGAGATAGCCCATCTCGAGGTCCGCAAGATCCCGCCGCGAGGCGAGGGCGACTTCGAGATCCGGCCCAGCCTAGCGGGAGAAAGGACGGCCGCGATCCTACCGGACTTAGCCGTCTGCGAGGGTTGCCTCGCGGAGCTCTTCGATCCCGCCGACCGGCGCTACCGCTATCCCTTTCTCAACTGCACCCGCTGCGGGCCGCGCTTCAGCATCCTCGAGGCCTTGCCCTACGACCGGGTTCATACGACGATGAAGGGCTTCGCGATGTGCGAGGCCTGTCGGGCGGAGTACGAGGATCCCCGCGACCGGCGCTTCCACGCCCAGCCGATCGCTTGTCCGCGTTGCGGGCCGCGGCTGGAATATTGGGACGCCGAGGGCCGCGCTCTGGCGGCGCGGGAAGAGGCCCTGCCATGCGCCGTCCGGGCCGTACGGGAGGGAAAGATCCTGGCCCTCAAGGGACTCGGCGGTTTCCACCTCATCGCGGACGCGCGCAACGACGCGGCCTTGGAGCGCCTGCGGCGGCGGAAGGCGCGCGAGGAGAAACCCTTCGCCCTGATGTTTCCGTCGCTGGCGGCCCTGCGCGAGGCCGCCGAGGTCTCGGAGCTGGAGGCGAGGTGGCTTCAGTCCGCCGAAGCCCCCATCGTCCTGCTGCGCCGGCGGGCCGCGGCGGGGCTTTCCACCGCCGTTGCGCCGGGAAACCCCTACCTGGGCGCGATGCTTCCCTACACGCCGTTGCACCATCTCCTGATGACGGAATGGGGATTTCCCGTGGTGGCGACCAGCGGAAACCGCGCCGAGGAGCCGATCTGCACCCGCGAGGCCGAGGCCTTGGAGCGCCTGGGCGGAATCGCGGATGCTTTTTTGGTACACGACCGGCCGATCGCGCGGCCGGTGGACGATTCGATCCTCCGGGTGATGGCCGGGCGCGAGGTGCTCCTGCGTCGGGCCCGCGGCTTTGCGCCCCTGCCGGTGGCCGTCCCGGTCTCGAGGCCGGTCCTGGCCCTGGGCGCCCATCTCAAGAACACCGTGGCCCTCGGCGTCTCGGACCGGGTCTACGTCAGCCAACACCTGGGCGACCTGCAGACGCCGCAGGCCATGGCCGCCTTCGTCGAGGCGGCGGAGCGACTGCAGGCCTGCTACGAGACCCGTCCCGAGACCGTCGCTTGCGATCTGCATCGGGACTACGCCTCCACACATTTCGCCGAAAGCCTCGGCCGGCCCTTGCGGCGCGTGCAGCACCACCATGCGCATGTCGTCTCCTGCATGGCGGAGCAGGGCTTGGAGGGAAGGGTGCTGGGCGTCGCTTGGGACGGGCTCGGCTACGGTTCCGACGGGACGCTGTGGGGAGGGGAGTTTCTGCTGGCGACGCGCGCGGCCTTCCAACGGGCGGGGTATTTTCGGCCCTTCCCCTTGCCCGGGGGAGAGCGGGCGCTGCGCGAGCCGAGGCGCGTCGCCCTGGGACTGCTCTACGAGGCCCTAGGTCCGGCGGGCCTTTCCGATTTCCAGGGACCGCTGCGCACCGCATTTTCCCCGGCGGAGTGGAGGCTGTTGGGAAAGATGATGGAGAAGGGTCTGCAATGCCCGCGCAGCAGCGGCGTCGGCCGCCTCTTTGACGCCGTCGCGGCCCTGATCGGCCTGCGTCCGATCCAAAAATTCGAAGGGCAGGCCGCGATGGAGCTGGAGTTTTTGTGCGAGGAGTCGGATGATAGGTCGGGCTATTCCCTGGAAGTCCGGCCTGAAACAGTGGGTTTCGTCTTGGATTGGCGCCCGATGCTGCATGAGCTCTTGGCCGATCTCGCGCAAGGCAAGGCGCGGGCCCGGATCGCCCGCCGTTTCCACTTGGGTCTCGTCCAAGGTCTCTTGCAGGCGGCGCGCCTCACGGGAGAGCGAAGGGTCGTGTTGACCGGCGGCTGTTTTCAAAATAAATTCCTCCTCGAGGCGGCCGTGCGGTGCCTTGGGGAGGCGGGCTTCGAGCCCTATTGGCACCGGAGCATCCCTCCCAACGACGGCGGGATCTCCCTGGGACAGGCGGCCGTCGTGGCCGCGCAGGATCGAGGTTGAGCGATGTGTCTGGCCATTCCCGGAAAAATCGTTCGCTTGCTTCAGGAGGAGCCGCTCCGCCGCACAGGCAAGGTGGACTTCGGGGGCATCTTAAAGGAGGTTAACCTCTCCTACGTCCCCGAGGCGGGTGTGGGCGATTATGTGATCGTCCACGTGGGATTCGCGATCAGTCGGGTGGAGGAAAGCGAGGCCCGCAAGGTCTTCGAGTACCTTGCGGAACTGGAAGGCCTCGCCGAAATCGAGGGGCCCTCATGAAATACCTCGAGGAATACCGCGACGCCGCGGCCGCTCGGGGCTTCGCCCGCGCCATCGCGCGCACCGCGCGGCGTCCCTGGACCCTGATGGAGGTCTGCGGCGGACAGACTCACGCCATCGTCAAGTACGGATTGGACGAGCTGCTTCCGCCCGGCATCGGCCTGGTCCACGGCCCCGGCTGTCCCGTCTGCGTCACGCCGCTCGAGGTCCTCGACCGCGCGATCGCGATCGCCTCGCGGCCCGGCGTCGTCTTCTGCTCCTTCGGCGATATGCTCCGCATCCCCGGGAGCCGCCGGGACCTGCTGAGCGTCCAGGCCACCGACGGCGACGTCCGCATCGTGTACTCTCCGCTGGACGCCCTCCGGATCGCGGAGGAAAATCCCCAAAAAGAGGTGGTGTTTTTCGCGGTGGGCTTCGAGACCACCGCGCCGGCCAACGCGATGGCGGTCTACCAAGCGCGCGAGCGCGGCCTGAAGAATTTCTCCCTGTTGGTCAGCCAGGTCCTGGTGCCGCCCGCGATGGAGGGCATCCTCGCCTCGCCGCTGAACCGCGTGCAGGGCTTCCTGGCGGCTGGGCATGTCTGCACGATCATGGGCGTCGAGGAGTACGGGCCGATCGCGCAAAAATACCGTGTCCCCATCGTGGTGACGGGCTTCGAGCCGGTGGACATCCTCCAAGGAATCTATCTTTGCGTGCGGCAGTTGGAAGAGGGAAGGGCCGAGGTGGAAAACCAATACGCCCGCTCGGTGCGACGCGAGGGGAACCTCCACGCCCGGCGGATGATCGAACGGGTCTTCAGGGTGATTCCCCGGCAATGGCGCGGCATCGGCGAGATCCAGCGCAGCGGCCTGGGGCTCTCGGAGGAATTTTCCGAGTTCGACGCCGAGCTCCGCTTCGGTGTCCGGGACCTCCGCGTGGAGGAAAACCCCGAGTGCCTGAGCGGCCTGATCCTGCAGGGGATCAAGAAGCCGCCCGAGTGCCCCGCCTTCGGGACCCGCTGCACTCCGGAACATCCCCTGGGCGCGACGATGGTCTCCACCGAGGGCGCCTGCGCCGCCTATTACCGTTATCGCGGGAGGGCCGCATGTCCCTGAGCTGTCCCATCCCGCTGAACGACTACCCTAACGTCCTGCTCGCCCACGGCGGCGGCGGGCGCCTGACGCACCAGCTGATCCAAAAGATGTTCCTGGCCGCCTTCGGCAATCCGACCCTCGAGCTGCAGCACGACGCGGCCCAGCTGGAGCTGAAGGGGAACCGCCTCGCCTTCACCACCGACTCCTACGTCGTCCGCCCGCTCTTCTTCCCCGGCGGGGACATCGCCGCCATGGCCGTGCACGGGACGGTCAATGACCTGGCCATGGTCGGCGCCCGGCCGCTCTACCTGAGCGCGGCCTTCATCCTCGAGGAGGGCTTTCCGATGGAGAGCCTCTGGCGGCTGGTCCTGTCGATGCGAGACGCGGCCCGCGAGGCCGGCGTGCAGATCGTCGCGGGGGACACGAAGGTGGTGAACAAAGGGAAGGGCGACGGGGTGTTTATCAATACCTCGGGCGTGGGGATTTTGGAATATCCGGGCCGCATCGCCCCGCAAGAGCTGAGGACCGGCGACGCCGTCCTGCTCAGCGGCGACCTGGGGCGCCACGGGATCGCGATCCTGTCGGCGCGGGAGGGGTTGGGCTTCGAGACGGCGATCGAAAGCGATTCGGCGCCGTTGGCGGGGCTGGTCCTCGACTTGCTCGGCGCCGGCCTTCCCATCCGGTGCATGCGGGACCTGACCCGCGGGGGGCTGGCCACGGCCTTGGTCGAGATTGCCGAGGCCTCAGGCCTGGGGATCGCAATCGAGGAGGCGGCGGTGCCGGTCTGCGAGCCGGTCCGAGGGGCCTGCGAGATCCTAGGGCTGGACCCCCTCTACGTGGCGAACGAGGGGCGCTTCGCGCTCTTCGTTCCCGAGGCCCAAGCGGAGGCGGCCTTGGAACGAATGCGGAGGCATCCCCTGGGGCGGGAGGCTTTCCGGATCGGGACGGTGGGCTCCGGCTCCGGCGTGACCCTGAAGAGCCGGATGGGCGTGGCTCGCGTCCTCGACCGGATCAGCGGCGAGCAGCTGCCGCGCATCTGTTGAAAGGCGACATGGATCTCTACGAGGCCATCTTTCAGTCCGCGAAGCTCGGCATCGTCATCTCGAACGACCAGGGCGTCATCGAGCGGGTCAACCCCTTCGCCAACCAGCTCTTCGGCTACGAGGGCGAGGAGCTGATCGGGCAAAAGATCGAGGTGCTTCTGCCCCTAGAGCTGCGCGAACGGCACGTCGCCCATCGCGGCGATTTCAACGCCCACCCTCGGGCGCGTGCCATGGGTTTCGGCATGGACCTCGCCGCGCGGAAAAAGGACGGGACGCTCTTCCCGGTGGAGGTGAGTCTCGCCCCCTACGAACGGTTGGGCAAGCGCGAGATCGTCAGCTTCGTCAGCGACATCACCGAGCGCAGGCGGATCTCGGAGGAATTGAAGACCCTGAACGTCGAGCTGGAGAGGAAGGTGGGCGAGCGCACGCAGGAGCTTTCCCAGGCCTTCCTCGAGCTTCGCCAGAGCCACGCGAGCCTTCGGGAGGAGATGGAGCAGCGCAAGAAGGCGGAGCGGGCCGTTCAGGAGGCCCTGGAGCGGGAGCGGGAGCTGGGCGAGCTCAAATCGCGCTTCGTCGCGACCGCCTCCCACGAGTTTCGAACCCCGCTCAGCGCCATCCTGAGTTCCGCGGAGCTGATTTTGCGCTACCGCGCCCCCGGGGACGCCGAGAAGCGAGAGCGGCATATTCAGAGCATCAAGACCGCCGTGCGAAATTTGAACGGGATTCTCAATGATTTTCTCTCGTTGGAGAAGATCGAGCAAGGTCGCGTCGAGTATCGCCCCAGCCGGTTTTCCCTGGTAGGATTGGTCCAGGAACTGGTGGGGGAAATGCGGGCCCTGGTCAAGCCGGGTCAACGCATCCATCACCGCCATCGTGGGGAGGACGAGCCCGTGCTCTTGGAAAAAACCTTGCTGCGCAGTATCCTGCTCAACCTCTTATCCAACGCCGTGAAGTATTCTCCCGAAGAGAAGGAGATATGCCTTTGCACGGAGATCGGCGACTCCGAAATCCGCATCGTCGTGGAGGACCACGGCATCGGCATCCCGGCCTCCGAGCAGAAACACCTCTTCGAGACCTTCTTTCGCGCGAAAAACGTCGCGAACATCCAAGGAACGGGCTTGGGCCTGAACATCGTCAAGAGCTATCTGGACATGATGGGCGGGGTGATCCAGGTCGAAAGCGGAGAGAACCGCGGCGCCACCTTTAAGGTCCTTCTGCCCAAGACGCGGGAGCCGCAGCCATGAAGAAGATCCTGCTCATCGAGGACGACCCCGTCGTCCGCGGCAATACGGCCGAGATACTCGAGCTGGCCAACTATAAGGTCGTCGCCGCGGAGAACGGAAAAAAAGGGCTGCAGGCGGTCAAGGAGGCCAAGCCCGATCTCGTCGTCTGCGACGTGATGATGCCGGAATTGGACGGCTACGGCGTCCTGCACATCCTCTCCAAGGACCCCGAGACCGCCGGCATTCCCTTCATCTTTCTCAGCGCGAAGGCCGAAAAGGGGGAGATCCGCAAGGGCATGGACCTGGGCGCGGACGATTACCTGACCAAGCCCTTCGAGGAGACCGAGCTGCTCAACGCCATCGAGGCCCGGCTGAAGAAGAGCGAGGGGCTGAGGCGGGAGTTCTCGCGCGACCTCGAGGGCCTGACCCGATTTTTGGACGAGGTCCGCGGTTTTAGGGAGTTGGAAAATCTCTCTAAGCAATTTCCGGTCGCCGTCTACAAGAAGAAGGAGACGATCTACCAGGAAGGAGACGCGCCCCGTCATCTTTTCTTCCTCAATCGCGGCAAGGTCAAGACCGTCAAGCTCCACGACGAGGGCAAGGAGTACGTCACGGGTCTTTACCAAAAGGGCGATTTTTTCGGCTACGGTTCTTTGCTGGAAAACGCGCCTTACTCCGATTCCGCCTCGGCCTTCGAAGAGTGCGAGATCTGCAAGATCCCCAAGGAGGATTTCCTCTCCCTCGTCTACCGGAACCGCGACGTCGCCGCGAAATTCATCCGGATGCTCTCCGGGGACGTCGCGGAACGGGAGCGGCAGCTCTTGAGCTTCGCATACGACTCGGTGCGTAAACGGGTGGCGGAAGTCTTGGTCAAGCTTTCGGAGGGGCTGTTTCGCGGCGGGGGAAAGACGGCCCGCCTGAGCATCCACCGCGAGGACTTGGCGGCGATGGCCGGAACCGCCTCGGAGACGGTGATTCGCGCCTTGAGCGAGTTCAAGCAGGACGGTTATATCCAAGTCGAGGGCCGGGACATCCTGGTGCTCGATCCGGATAGGCTGCGGGAGGTCCGGTAATACCCCCTAAAGTGACGGGTATCAGGATTTTCCCTGACTGAAATCATCATCTTACCATGATCTCCGGTTTAATGTAGTTGGGTGAAAAAGGTATTGATCCCGACGGATTTTTCCCCCGCCGCGCAACGGGCGCTGCATTTCGGCGTCTCGATCTTCGAAACGAGCGGGGTGGGGGCTAATTTCATCCTGGTCCATACCTTTCCTTTTCCCGTAAACGCCTCGAATTCTTGGGTGGAGGTCCACGACGCGTGGAAACGGACTTCGGCCAAATCCTTCGCCGCCGAGTTGGAGGAGGCTAGGCGCGTCTATGCCCCGAAAAACGTCTCGTTCGAAACGCTCTCTTTCATCGGCTCCCTCGATAATGTGCTGGTCCACCTCGTCCGGGAACGGGGCATCGACTGCGTGATCTGGGGAACGGATCCGGAATCGGGGAAGGAGGAGGAGATCGCCCGGCTCTTAAGCCGGGTCTCTTGCCCCGTCCTCGTGGTGCCGCTCTAGAAGCGACCGCCTCTTTGAGATCGAAGCGTCCCTCCGGCCGTGAGTACCAAGACCATCCAAAATGCCCAAGCCGGCGAAAGGGGCGGCGCGGCGCCGCCCGCGGCCAAGCCGCAACCGCCGCTTTTGACGGAGGTCGCGCGACAAGTGCCGTCGGCGTCGAAGGGGCAGGCGTCCAAGTGGTCGAGCTGACCGTCGTTGTCGTCGTCGCCGTCGCAGGCGTCGCCCAACCCGTCGCCGTCCGTCTCGGTCTGGGCCGGGTTGTGATGGTCGGGGCAGTTGTCATAATCGTCGTGGATTCCGTCGCGGTCCCGGTCCGCCAGCGCCTTGGTACCCGGGGGCGGGGGATTGCCGACCAGTCCGCCGCAGAATTGGGCCGAGGGAAGGGATTGGCCGGCACAGGAGCCCGCCAGATCGGCGGCGGCGGGGACCCAGGGGAGGTTCCAGTCCGCGTTGTCGGGGAAGCACTCGGGCGTGGGGCGGCGGTCGACGTCGTCGGCGACGAAATCCCCGGGCAGGGTGACGCGGAAGCCGATGCAGCGGGTCTTAAGGACGCCGTTTTCCATAAAGGCCGGGCAGTCGATGTCGCGCACCGACCAGCTGCAGATGTCGTGCTTCACGTCCTCGCCGAGCACCTGGATGCACTCGTTGTAGAGATCGGGGTCGTCGGCCTGCAGCGTGGCGGAGCATTGGCAGGCGTCGTTCTTCCACTCGCAGAAGCTCTTCGGCTGGCAGGCGTCCTGCTTGGCCAAGGCGTAGTTGTCGGCGAAGGCGCTCATGTCCATCGTCACGCTGAGGATGCCCGTCGCGGGGTCGTAGCTCGGCGGATCCCAGGGCCAGCTCAAGTCCTGGAATTGCAGCGCCAAGGTGCTGAGGTCGACGCTCACCGCTTGGACATTGCTGTCTTGAAAATCGGGGTGATTGGCGCCCACGTACAACTGGTAGGTCTGCCGCGTGGTCGGCTGCGCGTAGACGAGGAAGACGTAATAGGACTGACCGGCCTGAAAGATGTTTTTCAGCGCCGCGTTCTGCTGCGAACTCGGGCCGTCCGTCGTCGCGATGTAGTACTTCCCGTGGTTGGCGGTCAGGTTGATGCGGCCCCCGATGGCGGGGCCCATCATGCGGATCTTGGTGGTGTTGGTCGCCGGCGGGTTCTCTTGAGGATTGAGGTATTGCCGGTAGAGCGGCACGCCGTAGCAGCCCGAGGTGCAGTTGGCGTTCCATTGGGACTGGTCGCAGCCGGTGCCGCAGCCCGGGTAGACGACGGTCGTCACGTGCTCGTAGGGGCTGGTCTTGGCCGTCGCGTCGGACTCGCATTCCAGGACCTCGAGCGGGGCGTTGAAAAAGGGATCCTCGTTGACCGAGACGGTGTTCTTCAGGCCGGTGAGGGAGCCGTCGTCGTCGTTTAAAATGGTCTGCCGGTCGATGGCCGTGAAGTTGTCGAAGGCGGCGGGGTTCCAAGTGGCGTAGCGATTCTTCACTTCCTGCACGTTGGTCTTGAACCAGGAGCCCGGTGTTTCGGTTGCGAAGAGGGGCTCGATCACGAAGTGGCGGATGTCCACGCCCTCGAAGAAGAGGTTCGACGAGTGGAAGGCCGGCGGGTAATAGAAGCCGTTGGACTGCTTCCAGGCGACCGCCGCGTTGGGAAGGTAACCCTTGCCGGTGGCCGAGTCCCCCGGCATGCCGAGGACCTTCCCGTACATCCAGCCGCTGTTGTTGCACTGCTGGTTGACGTTGGGGAAGGGGCAGTCCGTGATCGTGGTCTTGTGAATGTTAAGATAGGCATTGGAGTCTTGGAGGGAAGGGCCGTCGTAGATATTGAAGAAGCGCTGGTTCATGCCGAAGTTGCTCAGCGGCATGGCGACACCCTCGTCCACCGAGAGGCAATAATTGATATCGGTGTTGTCGCACTTGAGGCCCTTGAGCTTGCCGTCCGGGGTTTGCAGGGGATTGAAGGGCCCGGCGTCGGAGACGAAGGGATTTAGAACCGTTTGAGTGGCGGGGTCCGCCGCGTTTTGGGCGTGGCCGATGAAGACGTTCTGCCGCGCCAGCATCCAGTTGCCGGGGATGACCGAGGAGTGGGTGTAGTCGCCGCCGGTGACGAAGGTCAACCCCGCGTTTTGCACGTCGGTCAGGACGCTCTTGAGCATGAGAAACCAGCGGGGCCTCAGCCAGATCGCGGAGAAATTGGTCTCCGCCCAATGGAACGACGAGGTGTATTGGTCTAGCACCGTGACCATGCAGGCCCGGCGGTTGCTGGCGGAGCAGACCGGGACGGCGCTGCAATCGGCGTCGTCGCAGCGGGTATAGGCCGGCAGTGTCTGAGAGACGATGGGATAATAGGACTCTTGGGACTTATCCGTGTTGGGCGCGGGGGCCAGGGGATTCGGGACCGCGTTCAGGCGCAGCGAGCCGTCCTCGACGCCGTGGCAGACCGCCGAGTCGGGCGTGGAGTTGAAGGAGTTCATCGCGCTGCTGCAGAAGTTCCCCTTGAACTTTTTGATCGGCGCCGTCCCGCCGCGGGCCAGGCCGGCCTGGATGGAGGCGTAGGACTCCCAGGTCATGTGCCGCGAGTGCCCGCTGATCGAGCCCAGGACGGGCCAGTAGCAGGCCCCGCAGGCGGTGGCGCCGGCCGCCATGTTGTATTCGAAGTCGTTCCAGCCGTTCATCATCCAAAACACCGACGGGCGCACGACGTCGGACTGGTAGGCGAAGAAGGGCGAGGTCAGGCCGCCGGGGATGGAGGCGGCCGAGAGGATGCCGGGCACCTTGCGGGGATTCTGCACGTTGTCCACCGCCGCGCGCGCCAGGACGCCCAAGTTGGAATGGAGTTTGTTGTCGGTCTCGGTCCCGTCCTCCAGGTAGAAGCCGTGGCCGATCGAGAGATAGCCGACGTTTCTAGCCAGCGTCACCCGCTGGGCGCCGTGCAGGGTGATCCACCGGGTCATCGAGTCGTGGATCGAGTTGTCCTGGACGAGGGTGTCCTGCGGCGTTTGGCGGGCATGGTGGAAATGGACCGGGTAATGGCCGATGCGCCCGCCTTGCCCCAGTTGGTAGAATTCGACGCCCTGGATCTTGACGTCCTTGGCGCCCTGGCGGATCACCGTGTGTCCGCCGAAATAGTAGGGGTGCTGCTGGCCGGGCTGTTCCGTCGAGGGGACCAGTTGGTCCGCCGGAGGGAAGCAGTCGTAGTCGCAATCGGCCTTGGCCGGATCGAAGCTGTCGCCCGCCGACACGATGCGGATGCTGCGCGTCAAGAGCCCGACGGCGGCGCGGGTCTCGGCCGTGGCGCCCGCGAGCTTGAGCCGGTCGGGCAGGGAGCTTAGCGGAAAGGCCTCGCCGTTGTGCACGTACTTCACGGGCTGTTTCAGGGTGAGGGTCTTGCGATCGGCCGCGATCTGTTCGATCTCGAGGCGCTCGGAGTGGCCGGGGAGATAATCGGTTGTGGTGAGGACGATCCAATCGCCGGCCTCCCAGTCGACCTCGCGGTCGAGGATGAGGGTGCTTTCGCCCGCCTTGACCGTCTGGGCCAGGCGCACCCAGCTGGTGCCGGAGCTGGAAGAATCGAGATTGCCGTAGCTTGCGCCCTTCTTTCCGTAAAGCTGGAGCGTCCCGCCGAAGGAGACGCCGAGGACCTTGTAGCCGAAATAGCGGTCGGGGGCGCCGCCGTCGGCGGCGAGGGGCTCGTAGGTGTAGAAATAATCGTAGACCCGGCACTGTTCGGGCGGGGTATCCGGGGCGTCGGGCGGCAGGCAGACCTTGCTCGCGCCGTTGCTGCTCCAGATGGCGGCGGGAATGCCGCAGCTGGCGTCTGTTTGGCAGGCCACGCCGGTGCCGCCGGGCCCCTGGTCCGCGCCGTAGAGGTGAATCGTCACGGCGCCGCCGGCGCTGCCGATGGGCGCGCCGGGCGAGCCCGCCACCAGGCTGCCGCCGTTCTCGACCAGGATGTTCTTGGACCAGAAGTCGATGGCCTGATCTTGGAAGGTCAGGCTTCCGCCGTTGACGATGTTGACGTTGCCGTAATGAAAGGTGCCCGCGCCCGCGCTGCAGGGGGCGCTGAGGACGATGTCCTCGCCGC
>JADYZQ010000116.1 GCA_020853015.1 Deltaproteobacteria bacterium | reverse complement strand
TGTGTCCGGGACCCGCGCCGGGCACCTTCGAGGCCACCTTGCTGTCGGCGGCGTCGGAGCCGCGCGCGGTGTTGTTGATGTAGGCCTCGAGGTCGGCGACGCGCTGGTCGAGGCTGGGCTCGGCCTTGGCGCTGCCGGTGGCGGCCGGGGCCTCCGCGGCGGGCGCGGTGGCCTGGGTTTCTTGCGCCTTCGACTCGAAGGCCTGGCTTAAGACGACGGCGAAGACTCCGGCCATGAGCATGGCCAGCCAGCCGCGTCGACGGGTTTTCGATCGCATGTTCCTCTCCTTGTGGTTGTCGTCTCCATGCCTCTTCGGACCTTCCCGGCCACGACCCGCTGGGGCCCTAAGAGGCGGATGCACGATGGGTCAAAAACTTAGCTCTTCATCACCGACGCCGCCTGGACGAAGTCGGGGTAACAGATGTTGCCGTGCTCGCCGTGATCCAGGCCTTCGCGCTCTTCCTCCTCGGTCACGCGGATGCCCATCACTAGCTTGAGGGCGTACCAAACCACCAGCGAGATAATCAGCGTGAAGGCGCCGACGGCGGTCACGCCGGTCAGTTGGGCGATCAGCAGCTTGGCGCCGCCGCCGAAGAAGAGGCCGTTGCCGGTGGTATTGGGCGTATAGACGTCTTGAGCAAAAAGTCCCAAGGCCAAGGTCCCCCAGATGCCGTTGACCAAGTGCACCGAGAGGGCGCCGACCGGGTCGTCGATCTTGATCTTGTCGAAGAATAACACGGCTACGACGGCCAAAGCGCCGCCGATGAGGCCGATGACAATCGCGGAGCCCATGCCAATGAAGGCGCAGGGCGCGGTGACCGCTACCAATCCAGCCAGGCAGCCGTTGATGATCATCGAGAGGTCGGGTTTCCCGATCAAGATCCAAGCGACCACGGTCGAAGATAGAATGCCCGCAGCGGCGCCGAAGTTGGTGACGACCGCGATGCGCCCGATGTCGCCGGCCGCGGCGGCCATCGTCGAGCCCGGGTTGAATCCGAACCAGCCCAGCCAAAGGATCAGGGCGCCCAAGGTCGCGCTGGTCAGGTTATGGCCGGGAATCGGATGGACCCTGCCTTTGACGAACTTACCCTTGCGCGCGCCCAGCACGATGACGCCCGCCAAGGCCGCCCAACCGCCCATCGAATGGACGACCGTCGAGCCCGCGAAGTCCCAGAAGCCCAGCTTGGCCAGCCAGCCGCCGCCCCAGATCCAGTGTCCGGTGGTGGGATACATGAGGCCGACCAGGATGAAGCTGAATACGATGAAAGAAAGGAACTTGATGCGCTCGGCGACCGCGCCCGAAACGATGGTCGCGGCGGTTCCGGCGAAGACCAGCTGGAAGAAGAACTTGGTCCAAATCGGGACGCCGGTCCAGTTGATCGCCGAGTAGACGCCCTGATAGGCCTCGCCGGTGGCCGGCGAGTTGTCCGCGCCGCCCACCATCCAGAGGCCTTGAGTTCCGATGTAGGGATTGCCGTCGCCGAACATCAGGCCCCATCCGATCACGTAGAAGGCCAGGGAGGAGATGGCGAAGACGATGAAGTTTTTCGCGAGGATATTGACGCAGTTTTTGGATTGGCAGAGCCCCGATTCGACGAGGGCGAATCCCGCGTTCATCCAGAAGACCAGCATGCCCGCGATCAACACCCAGACCGTGTCGACCATGACCTTCAATTCGCCGGAGCTGGGGTCGGCGCCGAGCGCCAGGCCGGGGAAAAACCCTACCATGAGGACCAGCAGCAGGATCAGATGGATTCGTCTTCGCATGAGAGACTCCTTCGGGAATTGATATTTAGGCCCAGTCGAGTAAAAGCGTCCCATCGGGAGGCCGGGCACGCCGGCCAGGCGATTTTCGAACGCAAGGGAAGCTTGGGAAATCCAATCAGCAAGTCGCATGCCAGGCCGAATGATTTGTTAATATATTGAAATTATTTATTATTTATTAAAATACCCCGGCGGCCCAAAGCGACCCATTGCCTATTATTTAGGCGTCTGGACTCGAATTAGGCGGCCACTGCCTCTTTCTTGGGAGGGCGTCGGAAAACCGTTTTCCGCGGCTCGGAGCGAATATGGCGACCTTGTGGATCATCGACGGCTACAACTTCATTCGGCAGAGCCGGCGCTTCGCGGAGCTGGAGGCCCAAAACGGGGCCCGCGGGAAGGAAGCGGCCCTGCGCTGGCTGGGAGACTTCGGCTTCAAGACCGGGGAGCGGGTCTGCGTGGTCTTCGACGCCTATTCGCGGCTGGAGAACGAGCTGCGGGAGGATCGCCGGCACGGCCTGAGGGTCTTGGCCTCGCGGGGCGGCTACACGGCCGACGAGGAGATCATCGCGATGGCCCGCGAGCAGGGGCCGGCCGCGGTGGTGGTTAGCTCGGACCGGGCGATCCAGGAAGCGGCCGTCAAGGCGGGCGCCTCGATACTGAAATCGGACGAGTTCGAGCGGGAGGTGGCGAAGATCCTGGAGGGCGAAGCCCCAGACGAGGAGGTCTTGAGGGCCCGGCGCCGCCCGGGCAAGGGCGACGCCTTCCGGCCGCCGAAAGAGAAGAAAAAAGCCTTGGCGCTACTCAAGAAATATCAGTAGATTTAGGGTTCCCTTCGCGCTAGCGAGGGTCGGCCATTCGGGGCGTAGCTCAGCCTGGTAGAGTACTTGCTTCGGGAGCAAGGAGTCGCTGGTTCAAATCCAGTCGCCC
>JADYZQ010000115.1 GCA_020853015.1 Deltaproteobacteria bacterium | reverse complement strand
CCGAGGCCGGCGAAATCAGCGCGGAGATGGCCGCGGATGAAGAGATCGACTACATTCTTTATTCGAGGTTGAACCTCAAGCGAAAGGCCGAAGAAACCGGAGGCTGAGCGCGCCTTCCCACCACATCGTCGGGCCTTCATCGGACTCATCCGGAGGAATGGATCACCCTTGGCACGGAAGCCCAGCCGCAAGAAAAATGGAGCTCCGCTCGAAATCGCCGGGCGCTATCGCGTGGTGCGCCCGTTGGGCCAGGGAGGCGGCGGCGCGGTTTACCTGGTGCAAGACCGCCTCGCCGGCGAGCGGCCCATGGCCCTCAAGCTGGTGGAGGGCCTCTCCGAAAGCGCCCCGGCCGTCGCCGACCTGAAAAACGAATTTTCCACCTTGAGCCTGCTGCGGCATCCCCACCTCGCCGCCGTCTACGACCTCGGCGCGACGGAGCGCGAAATGTTCTTCACCTCCGAGTGGATCGACGGCCGCAACCTCCTGCAGGCGGCGCAAGACGCCGACCTCAATACTGCCTTTCAGCTCTTGGTCCAGGTCTTGCGGGCCCTCGACTTTCTGCACCAGCGTGGCGTCCTGCATCTGGACCTCAAGCCCGCCAACATTCTGGTGACGGCGCCGGACCGCACCGGCGAGCTTACAGTCAAGCTCATCGACTTCGGAATCGCCCAATGGAAACGGCGGGGCCTCGCGCAGGCCGGGGGATTTTCCGGGACGCCGCCCTACGCTGCGCCGGAATGCCTGCAAGAGCGCGAGCCTTCCCCTTCCGCCGATATCTATTCCCTCGGGATGCTGCTGCATCAAATCTTCGCGCGGCGCTTTCCCTTCGCCTCGCAAGATCCCTTCGAGATCCTTCAGCTGCAAATATATAAGGACCCGGAGCGCGTCGCGGGCCTGGATCCGGCGCTGCCCGACGCCTTCGCGGATCTCCTGCGCCGGATGGTGCTGCGGAAGCCGGAAGAGCGCTTCGCCAGCGTGCGCGAGGTGTTGGAGGAGCTCAACCGGATCTTGGGCGAGAACTTCAGCCTGCGCGGGCAGCAGGCGCCGGGCCGCATCCTGGAAGAATCCGACCATCTCTTTTACCCCGAGATCCTGGAGGCGTTGTTCGCGGCCCTCGCCGCCGGGCGATCGCTGCGACTGGTCGGACCGGAGGGCGCGGGCAAGACGCGCCTGCTCGAGCGGCTCAAGGCGCAGCTCCAGCTGCAGGGACGGCGCCCCTGGTATTTTTGGGATCGGAAGGCCTGGGAGGAATTCGCCGCCGCCGAGGCGGCGGCCGACCGGCCCATCCTGTTGGATTTGGAAGATGCGTCATCCGGCGACGCGGCGGCGCCAGCGGGGCGGAGCGGGGCCTCCCGCGTTTGGGTGGGCCGCGATGCGGAGGAAGCTTTGCCCGGTGAGGATCTCTTGCGAGTCCCGCCCCTCGACGAACCGAAGGTTCGGGCCTTTTGCGAGGCGGAAATCCAAGGCGCCCCCGCGGAGCTCGCGGGGCAGTTGGCGCACAGCACGAAAGATCTTTACCCAAGGCGTTTCGGCGAGCTTTTGCAGGCCCTGCGGGAAGAGGGGGCGCTCGCCTGGGAGCAGGGCGGCTGGCATTGGCGGGGCAGCCTGCCGGTGGACGGCGAGGCCTTGCTGAAGCGCCAATCCCATCGCGAGGCGAAACGAAAGTCCGAGGTTCGCGAGTTCTTGGCCGGCTCGGGCCTCAGCCTGCCCGCGGTGGCCTTGGAGGGCATGCTCGGCTTCGAGACCGGAGCCCTGCGGGACGCCTTGGCGGGCTGGATCGGCGAAGGATGGCTGAGCGCGGAGCCGGTGAACGGCGTGCTCTGCTACCGCGCCGTCGCCCCCGGAGCGGAGCGGGCCTCCGCCGGGGCCGCGGATCCGGCGAGCCTCGCGGAGTCGCTGAACGCGCTCTACGACCAGGGCAAATTCGCCGCCGGCATCGCCTGGTTCGAGGAGGCGCTCCAGGCCTCGGGCGGAGCGGCGGTCCCGCCGCCGGTCCGGCTCGCCGGCGCGCGGCTCCACGTCGCGGAGGGCCAGGCCGAACGGGCCTTGGACCTGCTGCAATCCCTGTCCTTCGATGCCGCCGACGCGCAAGGCCTGCTCTTCGAGACACGGGCCCGCGCCGAGAATCTCTTGCACCGCTTCGATCGGGCCAAGGCCGACCTGGCCGAATGCGAGCGGCATTACTCGGCCTCGCAAAACCTGCGCGGCCTGGCGCGCGCCTGCAACCTGCGCGGCCTGCTCTTTCGCGTCGAGCGCCGCTGGCCCGAGGCCGAGGAAAACCTGCGACTGTCGGTGCAGCACGCCGTCGCCGCGGGCGATCTGTACTGTGCGGGCATGGCCCAGACCAATTTGGCCCTGGTCTTCCAAGAGCAGGGCCGGGTCGAGGATGCCTATGCCGGCTACCAAGAGGCCTGGGACTACGCGCGGCGCGAGCCGCACCCCTTCCTGTTGCAGTCGCTTTATCAGAAGTGGATCAACCTCCTGCATCACGGCGGCAAGTCGGCCGAGGCCGAGGCCGCCTGCTACGAATGGATGAAGCGGGCCATCCAACACAGTTACCGGGACCAACAGGCCATCGCGCTGAATTATCTCTCGCTCATCGCCGGGAGGCAGGGGCGCCCGGAGCTGCGGGTCTCCTACCTGGACCAAGCCATCGCCCTGCTGGACGGGAAAAAGCACCCGCGCTTCCGCGCTCAGTTCCTCGTCAACCGCGCCTACCTGCACTGGAGCCAAGGGCGTTTCCTCCCCGCGCAGCTCGACGCCGAGGCCGCCCTGCAGCTGGGGCGTCTGTGGCCGGACGACCGGCTCTTGGGCTGGCTTTATATCATCCTGGGGAAGGTCTACCGCGACCGCGCCCAGCCCGACCTGCCGAAGAGCGAGGAGTTTTTCGAAAAGGCCCGCGACAATATCCTGAAGAACGACAATCGCGAATCGCTGTGGGAGGTGGAGTACAACCGCGGCCTCCTCGCGAAGGCGAAGGGCGAGATCCCGAAGGCGCGGGAGCTGCTTCTGGCGGCGAAACAGGCCGCCCTGGACTACGCGGAAAAATTGCCGGAGGCCCTGCGGGCGAGCTACCTGAGGGACCGCAAACTCGAGAGCGTCCTGCAAGAGCTGGCGGCCCTGGAAGCGGAGTGATTCCGGGGCCCCGGCGGCGGGGGCAACTCTACGGGGAGATTCTCCGATAAACCTTGTGGGTTCCTCCGAGCAGCGCTTTGCTATAAGCTTATCGGAGTATCGGATTGCCGAATGGGGGGCTTCTTTGACGCGGATTTTACCAAATAACTTATCGAAATTATTTAATAATTTAGCCATCGGCGGCTTTGTCGCCCTTTTGGTCGGCTGCGGGGCCATGTCCGGCTCCTCCAATCAGGCGGACGGCGGAGGCCCCCAGGGCATGGCCTTGGACGACATCGCCCAGAACGGGGTCGGTGGCATCGGCTCGGGCGGCGCGATGGCCGGCGGGGGCGGCTTGCCCGGCTTCGACCCGCGGGATCCGGGTGGCGGCGGCGCCTTTCCGCCCGCAGGGGGCGGTTCCTCCGATCCCTTCAGCGACGTCGGCGGCGGCGGGAGCAGCGGCCACGCGAGCGGCTCGGGAACCGAGTGCAGCGGCGGGGTTTGTGCCGGCGACACGCCCGTGGGCAATCTGTTCGGCGCCATCAAGATCTCGGTGAAGCTGCATTTCAGTCCGGAGAATCCGAGCGGGGATTGCAATACGCTTTGGCCGCCGAAGGAAGAGCGCGAGGTCTGCGGCTTCGGCGAGTATCGAACTCAACCCCGCGGCGGCGGCCTATTTTCGAATTTATGGATCCGCGAGGCCCAGGCCTTGCCGGTGGGCGGCCGCGACATCCGGACCGAGCCGACCAAGGCCGTGATCTGCGGGACGGAGACCGTGCAGCCGCCGATGGACGCCAACCTCGTCCCCAAGGTGGCGGTCGAGGCCCAGCGGCCTTTCTATTCGTATTCCAGCGAAACCTACAAAAAGACGCTCGTCGCCGCTTG
>JADYZQ010000114.1 GCA_020853015.1 Deltaproteobacteria bacterium | reverse complement strand
CCTCGCATTCCCCCAAGCTGTCCATGACGCCCGGCACCTCGCCGTTGACGTGGTCCATGTGGGCCTGAATTAAGGCGGGATTCGCCGTGCAGATCGTGTGGGGGTTGTGATTGAGGTTGTGGCAGAAACAAATTTTTCCCTGTCCCCGCTCTTCGTCCGTCTCGGCTTGCAAGCTCAAGGGAAACAGGAGGCTCAATGCCAGCAAATACCATCGTAAGGAATATCTCATCGTTGCTCTCCTTTGCCGGGGCCTTCGGAAGGCCCCTCGCGAAATGAGAGTGAAAGATGGCTAGGGTCCCCGCAGGGGCAAGGACTTGACAGGGGGCGGGCGCGGACTATCGCTGTCCAATAGAGGGTAATCATTGTGGAAATATATTTTGCGTCGAGGACTGGCCGCGGCTTTGCAGGTAGGGGAGACTTACTTTTTTCCCGATTTCCGGCCCTTGCGGTTGAACTCGTAGAGCAGGCGCAGCCCCTCGAGGGTGAGGTAGGGGTCGAAGGCCGAGATCGTCCGGCTGGCCTTCGAGATCAGTCCGATGAAGCCGCCGGTCGCGACCACCTTGCACTTGGTCTTCGCTTCCTTCTGCATGCGGCGGACGATCTCGTCGACCATTCCGACGTAGCCGTAGAAGATGCCCGCCTGGATGCTCTCGACCGTGTTGCTTCCGATGATGCGGCTCGGCTTGCGGATCTCGACGCGCGGGAGCTTGGAGGCGTGCTGGAAGAGGGCCTCGTTGGAGATGGCGATGCCCGGGCAGATGCAGCCGCCCTTGTAGACCTTGGCCTTGTTGAGGAAGTCGAAGGTGGTGGCGGTGCCGAAGTCGACGACGATCAGGGGGCTGCCGTACTTCACGACGCCCGCGACGCCGTTGACGATGCGGTCGGCGCCGACCTCGCCCGGGTGGCTCAGTCCGATCTTGATCGGCATCTTGAGTCGCGGCGAGACGAAGAGCGGCTTGAGCTTGAAGTAGCGCTCGCACATGCGGTCGAGGTTGAATTCGAGCGGCGGCACGACGTTGGAGATGATGATGGCGTCGACCTGGCCGAGCTGGAGCCCGGCGAACTGAAATAATTCCTTGAAGAAGATGCCGAACTCATCGGCGGTGCGCTCTTTCTTGGTCTCCATCCGCCAATGGTGGAGCAGGCGCGGCTTGCCGCCGGCCTTGGGACCGTTTCCGTAGACCCCGATGACCATGTTGGTGTTGCCGACGTCGATGGCGAGTAGCATGAAATACCTGCGTGCCCGTAGGGGGCGTTGGCGAACGGCCCCTGCAGCCGCCGCATTCCGGAATAAGTATTATTTTCCCCTGAAATCTGGAACAGAAAAATTTGCGTTTAAAGCAAGGTCGTGTCCTCCGCCAGCAGCTCGGCCACCCGGCCGTCCCGCCCGGCCACGCGCAGCTTGCCGTCGGCGGCCAGGCCCAGGACGCGGCCTTCGTCGCGGCGGCCGTCGGACTCGTAGGCGATCTCGAGGCCGAGCATCCCCGAATCCTGCTCCCAGCGCTTCACCAAGCCGGCCGGACCCTCGCGCGCCAGTCGGTTGGCTTCGCCCAAGACGGCGGGGATCAGGCGTTGCAGCAGATCCGCACGTTCGGTTTCCCGGCCCAGCAGGCGCAAAGAGGTCGCCAGCGGGGCCACTTCGGGGCTGAAGTCCGCGGCCGTCTGTCCCACGTTGATCCCGACGCCCACGACGATGAAACCCACCTTGGACCCCGAATGATACATCTCGGTCAGGACGCCGCCCAATTTCTTTTTTGCGACCATCAAGTCATTGGGCCATTTCAGGATCAGGTCCCGGACGCCGAGCCCGCGAATCGCCTGCGCCAGCCCCAAGCCCGCCGCGAGGGTGGTCAGCGGGGCCTGAGCCGCGTCCAGGTCCGGCCGGAGCAGCAGCGAAAAATACAAGCCCTTCCCCGCGGGAGAGTCCCAGCGTCTCCCCAGCCGGCCGCGCCCTGCGCTCTGCGCGTCGGCCACCACCAAGGTTCCGTGGGGCGCGCCCTTTTTTCCCAACTCCACCGCCTCGTAATTGGTGGATCCGGTCTCCGCATAAAAATGGATCGCCGCGAGCACGGGGATTTTCGAAACGAGGGTCTCGACCTGGGCTTGGAAGTTTTCCATTCCCGACAGCCTTATCCGAAGGTGGACCCAGAGTCATCGAATTTCGCTCCCTCCCATCTCCCCATTGACACACCGCATCACTCCCCGTAAAATTGCGCCTTAAATGAAGCTGGTGTCGGCCTTTCGAGAAAATCTGAAAGAAAATCTGGGGCTTAAGATCGGGCTCTCCACCGGGGTCGCGATCTTCGTCCTGGTCCTGCTGCTGCTCGGCTTCGTCGCGGCGATCCAGGGAGACCTGATCAGCAAGTTCACGATGATCCAGGTCCTGCTGGTGCTGGCCATCGTCATCGCGACCTTTTCCATCCTGGTGATCGCGATCTCGACCAATCTATTCATCCACCGTCCCTTAAGCCGCCTGATGGCCGCGATCCGCCAGGCCGAGTCCGGCGACCTGAAGACGCGGGCCCGTGTCGAGACCGAGGACGAGATCGGCCAGGTGGCCTCGCAGTTCAACGACATGCTGGCGAAGATCAACGAGTTGGAGGGAGTGAAGATCGACTCCGAGCGCAAGCTCGCCGCGATGCAGGAGGAGCTGAAGTTCAAGGCGATGCTCGAGGAGAAGGCGAAGATCATCAGCTCGACCAACCGCAAGCTCGAGGAAAGCCTCAACGAACTTTCCGTCCTCTACAACATCTCGCAGGCCTTGACCGGCAGCATCGATCCCGAGGAGCTTTGCAACCTTTTGGGCGACGTCATCGTGCGCAATGTCGGCGTCCAGGACTTCGCGATCTTGCTGCTCGAAGAGGAGACGCAGAAGATCGAGGTCAAGGCCGCGCGCGGCTTCAGCCAGAACGACCACGTCCGGGGACTGAAATTCGACTTGGGCGAGGGGATCAGCGGCAAGGTCGCCAAGACCAAGCAGCCGGTCTACATCCCGGACACCTCGAAGGACAACCTTTATATGCATTACAAGGGCGCCAAGCCGGAGGACGGCTCCTTCCTCTGCCTGCCGATCGTGGCCAAGGGCCTAAGTCTCGGCGCGATCAACTTCTCGCGCAAGGCGGTGGACGGATTCAGCGCCAACGAGATCCGCCTGCTCACCACGGTCGCGGGCCAGATCGGCATCGCCCTCGAGAACGCGCGGCTCTACGCCAAGACCAAGGAGATGACGCTGATCGACGAGCTCACCCAGGTCTACAACCGGCGGCACTTCCAAAAGATCCTCGAGATGGAATTCAAGCGCGCGAAGCGTTTCCAGCGACCCTTAACCCTGCTGATGATCGACGTCGATCACTTCAAGGAGTTCAACGACACCTTCGGCCATCTCGAGGGAGACCGCGTCCTCGCGGACCTGGCCGAAGTCCTGGCCGCCAACCTGCGCGAGGTCGACACGGTCGCGCGCTATGGCGGCGAAGAGTTCTCCGTCATTCTGCCCAACACACCGGTCGAGGACGCCCAGCACGTGGCCCACAAGATCCGCGAGCTGGTCGCGAAGATGCACGAGAAGCACGGCCGACCGGCCTCCCAACAGGTCACGGTCAGCATCGGCATCGCCGCCTTCGACGCCGAAACCGCCAGCCTCGAGGACCTGATCAACCACGCCGACATCGCGCTGTACCGCGCGAAATCCCAGGGCCGCAACCGCGTCGTGCTCCACGACGAGGAGCAGGCGACCTTGCGCGTCGTCGAATAATTTTTTCGGAAATCAGCCCAGGGGAATGGCGCCGCGCTCGGCCCAGCGCCGCGCCTCGCGCCACATCCGCAGGATGGGGGCGGGGCTCTCTTCCCGCCACAGCGCCCGGTCCACCTTGGTGAGCTCGGCGATGTTCCCCAAGTCCCACCAGCTGCCGCGATGCTCGTAGGCCTGGAGGCGCTCGCCCCGGGCGATGGCGGGCTGATAGACCTGCCGCACCACGCAGCCGAACTCGTGGTGAGGATAGCCGCGGAACAGATCCGGCTCCAGCAGGTGGGCCCCCGAAAAGATCGTCTGCTTGAGCCGCGGCAGACGAGTCGTCGCCACGGGTCCGCCCGCGATGCGCCGGATGCGACCCGCGGCGTCGAATTCGACGAAGCTTTGCACCTCGGCGCGGTCCTTGGGGATGCAGGCCAGCGTGGCCTTGGCCCCGCTGCGCCGGTGGGCCGCGGCCATCTTGTTTAAATCCAGGTCGAAGAGGATGTCGCCGTTCAGCACGAAGGTGCCGCGATCCTCCAGGACGTCCAGGGCCTGCGCGATGCCGCCCGCGGTGCCGAGGATCTTCGGCTCGAAGCTGTAGGAGAGCCGCAGGCCCAGGCTCTTACCGTCGCGGAAACAGCGCCGGATCTTCTCGGGGAGATGGTGCAGGTTGATCACGATCCGCCGGATGCCGGATTCTTTCAGCAAGAACAGATTGAAGAGCAGGATCGGGACGCCGCCGACGGGAAGCAGGGGCTTGGGCGAGCGCAGGGTCAGGGGCCGCAGCCGGGTGCCGAGGCCGGCGGCGAGGACGACGGCTTGTCGCGGGAAGGGGCTCATCAGGTCAGCTCGGGGACGTGCTTCGCCAGGACCTCTTGCAGTCCCTGGAACTCGGGCACCGACGCGAAGGCCGATTTGACATAGCCCAGCGAGGCCGGCACGTGCGGGAGGAAGTTGGGATTGCCCTTCACCTTCTTGATGTATTGGAAGCGGCCGGCGTCCTTGAGCTTGCGCTGCAGCGCGATCAGGTGGAAATGCTTCTTGAAAGTCTCGCGGTCGAGCTTCGGCAGCCCCAGCTTGTCCCGGCCCTCGAGGTAGTAGTCGAGCAGGGCCTCGACCGTCGCGTCGGGGAGCACGACGTAGGAGTCGCGCAAAAGGGCGACCAAATCGTATTGCGGCGGACCCATCAGGGCGTCTTGGAAGTCGATCAGGTAAAACTGGTACTGAAAGAGCATTAGGTTGCGGCTTTGGAAGTCGCGGTGGGTGAGTCCGTAGGGGATCCTGACGATGCCCTCGACCAGTCGGTGTCCCGTTTCCATCAGCCATTTGCGCTCTTTTTGCGGAATCTTTTTGCCGAAGCGGTCCTCGATGCCGTACTCGAGGAAGTGCTCGAATTCCCATAGGAGCAGCGGGAGGTCGAAGCTGCGCTGGAAGGCCATGCACTCCGGATCGGCTTTCTCCAGGCCCGCCTTTTGAAATTGCAGCAGCAGGTCGATCGCCTGCTTGTAGAAGAAATCGCGCATCGACTCGTTGCAGCTGGGCAGGAGCTTCTCGAGGGTCTTGTCGCCCAAGTCCTGGAGTAGGATCAGACCGGCGTCGAGATCGGTGTCGATCACCCGGGGCGCGGGCAGTCCGGTCCTCTCGAGCCAGCGGGCGACGTTGAGGAAGGGGGGCTCGAGCTTCGGGCCCTCGTAGTTGGTGATCTCTTCGGAGGCGCTTTGGCGGCCTGCCGGCATCTGCATGACGATGAAGGTCTCGCCGCCGGCCAGGGTCGCCCGGTAATAGACGCGGTAGGAGGCCTCTCCGAACAGCTTGTCCAGGGACACGATCGCCCCGCGCTTCGCAAGCAGGGCGGCCATTTTTTCGGGGACGGCTTCGCTCACCAAGGGCAGCTTTAAACCCGGTAAACTGACCTGTCAATCGTACAGATGGAAGATTCGCTTCGGCCTATTTGCCCGGGACGTAGACGGAGTTTCCGTCGCTGGTCACTCCCGGATAGGGGTAGGGATACCCGTAGGGATAGCCGTAAGGATAATAGTAAGGCCGGCCGACCTCGGCGGTGTCCGGGGAAGTATTGGGGGCGACCGGCGGATAGCCGGGATAGGGATAATAGGGATCGCGGAGCCGGTATTTTTGGCCCACGGCCGCCGGCGGCGGGGCGATGGTGCCGTCGCCGGTATAGACTTGGGCTTGGGCGAATCCCGAACTTAAAGCGGTCAAGGTCAAGGCCAGTAGGAACGTTTTCATAGGCTTTCTCCGATCTCGATTCTACCCCCGAGGTAAAAGGCTGCGAAAGAGAAATTTATGGGTTTGCGAAAGGTGGCCGTGGCCTGGATCGTGGCCATCGGGTGCGACGCTACAACCGTGGCGGGCCGGTTCCATGGGGATGGCATTTTGCGCTGATGCGGGGCCGAGGTTATTTTTCCGCCGAGGTTGAGCCCGCCGGCAAGTGCGTGGCGGTGTGGCGGCGGGTGACGAAGTCTTTGATGTCGCCCAGAACCTCTTGCAGGATGTATTTCCGCTCGGTCCGCTGCTTGAGATAGAAGGGCACGATGCAGCCGCAGCGATCGCAGTCGGCGTCGGCCCCCATCATGCACTGGTCTTTCTTGTTGCCCAGCGGATCGAAGGCGAAGCCCTTTTGCAAAAAGATGCAATTGTCGCCGATCGCCTTGTGGCGCTCTTTTTTGCGCATCAGGTTGAGCACGCGCTCGCTGACGCCGATGAAGTCGCCGTATTTGCTGCGCTTGAGCTCGATGATGCGGTCGATGATCTTGTCCTGCTCTTCGAAGGGGATGAAGAGGTCGTGTTTCACGCCCTTCACGGGGGTGAAGAAGTCGAAGAGGATGTGCTTCACCTTCTCGTTGGGGTACCACTCCTCGAGCAGGTCTTCCATGCAGTGCAGGTTGCGCTTGTTCAGGCAGCAGGCCAGCGAGATGTTCATGCCGGGCTCGGCCTCGGCCACCGACTTTTTGATCTTCTGGTAGACGCCCTTGCCGCGGATATCGTCGTGGTACTCCTCGGTGCCGTCGACCGAGATGTGGAACATCACGTCCGGCCAATTGGGGATGCCGAAGGTGCCGTTGGTGACGACGATGTTGAACATGAAGTACTTGCGGCCGATCTCGATCAAGTCCTTGCGCAGCAGCGGCTCGCCGCCGACCCAGGTGGCGCTGCGGAAGGGGAAGCCGTCTTTTTTCAATTCTTCGAGCTTGGCCAGCCACTCGTCGGGCTTGAGTTCTTTGTCCTGCTCGTAGGCGAAGAAGTAGCAGTGCTTGCAGCGGATGTTGCACTTGTTGGTGACGTCGATGGAGACGACGGCGCGGTCCGGAAAGCCGCGCACGAAGAAGGCCACCTTGGGCAGGACGTAGTCTTTCCAGAACTTGCGCTTCTTTCCCCGGATGGTCGGCGTCTTGATCTCTTCCTTGCGAACCGGGGCTTGGAGTGCTTCGGCGGCTT
>JADYZQ010000113.1 GCA_020853015.1 Deltaproteobacteria bacterium | reverse complement strand
CTGGCCAAGTACAAGATCGGCGTCAACTCGCTGTGGCCCCGCACCCTTGTCGCCAGCGAGGCGACCAAGATGCTCTTGGGCGAGTCCGGGATGCCCAGCTGCCGCAAGCCCGCCATCATGGCGGACGCCGCCTACGAGATCATCACCAGCGACCCGACCCAACTGACGGGCCGCGCCCTGTTGGACGAGCCCTTCTTGAGGGAGCGCGGCTACCAGGATTTCGACAAGTACCGCATGGACCCCGGCACCGAGCCGGCCTTGGATCTTTTCGTGGAAGACTGAGCATCCGGAAGCGCCGGCGCCCCTTTCGGTCGCCCCTTGCCGGATCGCTTGGTATCCGAGGAATCTGCCGGTATAATACCCCCTCAGGGTTAGGGCGATTTCGACGCGTTACGGCATGATCAGCGGAGGGCGTGGGGTGCTGCTGTCGAATACCGTAGGCCTTTTTCTGCTCGGGGTGATGACCGGCTGGGTCGTCGACGTCAATTTCATCTCGGCCCAGTCCTTTCTGCTCAGCGAGCTGGAACCCTCCCAGGGCCTTGTCGCCATTATCGGGGCCAATTTGGCGTTCAGCTTCTTTCTTGGCCTCATTCATCGCCATCGCTTCAAGGTTAAATTCAGCGTGTTCGGCGCTTGCTGCGCCGCTTTCTTTCTTGTCCTGCTGTTCGGTTTGCAGCTTCCTTTCCTCGGTTCGGAAACTCGAGGGATCCTTTGGCTCGGGGTCTCCATTTTCGGGAGCGGATTGTTCCGTTGGATCAACGACGATCTCGCCATAAAGCACTTGAATCCCGGACAGGCCGAGGCGTCTTTTTTTTACCTGGCCTCGGCTCGGGAAATAGGGACCATCCTGAGTTTCCTGACGCTGAGATTTTGGACGGAAGGTTTCGCCCCCGGCCAAATGATCCAAGTCGTCTCCGTGCTGATCGTGGGGTGGCTGGCGCTCGTGCTCGCCCAGTTCGCGCCGCGCGCCAATTTGGAGATCCAATACGGGTCCAGGGAGGGAGCCAAGCCCCCCGCCCTCGACGGCAAGGATGCCCGCCTGTTCATCGTTTTCTTCTTGCTGATGATGTTTTTTCTCGGGCTGTCCCACGTCGGGCAAGAATACCTCTTGCTGCTGGCCCTCAAGCAGAACGTCAGCTCCTTCGAGGCCTTGAAGGATATTCAGGCGGAATATTACCTCGTGGCCAGCCTGCTGGTCGTGGCGCTTGGACCGCTCGCCGCCCGTTGGATCCAGTCGAGAAGGAGCTCCCCGCTGCGCCTGCTCAGCCTGTACGCGGGAGTCATGCTGCTATTTTTGGGCCTGTGCTGGGTCCATCCCGTCTTCTTCTCCTTCATCGCCTTGGAGGTCGGGCAGGTGGTGGCCAAGTCCGTGGTCGGAGAACCGGGCTGCCAGATGATCTACGCGGCTTTCAAGGACGGCGTTCGGAATCGGTTGCGCTCGTGGGGGGTGTTCTTTTTCGACAGCCTCGCGGGGCTTCCCTTCCTGGTCTTGCTCCCTTTTCTGGCTTCGATCGGCGCCGCGGAGCAGGTTCGCATTTTGCTGCCGATGGCCGCGGCTTGCGTGATTGCGGGGGCTTTTTTGGCCTGGCGGGCCCGCCTCAGGCTGGTGCCCACGCTTTACGGCCTTTTCGGGGCGGCGGACAAAGAGTCGTCGATATTGGCGGCTCAGGCGCTGTCTTACTTGCGCCCCAAGGATTTCACGTCCCGCATGGATGAAATGCTGAAAAGCGACCCGAAAAACCTGCTGCGCAAGACCATCATCTTGGGGCTGGCCTATTCCAAGGAGGCGAAGGCGTTGGACGCCGTCGTCCGGGAGTTTCAATCCGACAAGGAGGAAATCCAACTCGCCGTGCTGGACGCGATGAGGGTGTTTCGGAACTACCGGGCCTTGCAATTCGCCGTGGACGTGATGAGCGGAAGAGTGGTTTCGAAAAGCCTTCAGGTGCGGGTCAACGCCTCACGGTTGATTGGGGCGATTTACGGGAGGCGGGCCATTCCCTTTCTGCTGAGAGGTTTGGAAGACTCGGATCCGCGCATCGTGGCCAACACCCTCGAGACGTTGGGGGAGTTCCAGGACCGGAAGCTGATCGGCTTCTTCGAGGTGCTTTTAGCGCACTCCGTGCCTCGGGTGCGCCTGAACGCCTTGATGGCCGTGTCGCCATTCCGGGAAACAAGGCGGCTTTACCGGGAAGGGGTCGCCTCCGCCCTGCGAACGAGGGACCCCGCTTGGATCGCCTCCTCCCTCTACGTGGTGGGCCGGCTTCGCGATTCGTTTTTCCTGCCGCTGGTGGAGCGGTTGCTGGACACTCCCTTGGCCGAAAACCCCAGGATTCGGGGCGGGCTGGCTTGGGCCCTGACACGCCTGGGGGACGCTCGGGGCTTCGAGAGGTTCGCGACCTTGGTGGCCGACGCGCAAGGGGGCGAGGAGTCCGCAACGCTGATGCATTTCTTCGGGCAGCTGCCGCCGGAGACCCGTTTCGAGGCGATCGAGCGCCTGGTAAGGCGCGGCGGTGATGCTTCGTCCGTGAAGAGCTTCGCTCGGACCTTGCGGGAGTCGTCCTTGGATTTCCACCGTGAGTTGGAATATCTGGACCTGCTGTGGCGAAGCGGTCACGGCGGAGAACAGCTGGTGGATTGCGCCGTTTGAAGCAGGCGAATTCCGCCCAGCAGGCCCGCATTATTGCCGAGCTTGGCGGGCGCGGCTGCCATGCGCTCCGCGAGGCAAGGGTAGACGCGCTCCCGGATCTCCTTGCGCAGTCCTTGCTCGAAGAATCGCCAAGCCGCCGACAACCCGCCGCCTACGACGAAACGTTCGAAGCCGAAGGCGAGGCCCAAGGAGGCGATGCCGCAGCCCAGCGCGGCGCCGAACTCGCGCCATATTTCGAGGGCGACGGACTCCCCGGCGCTCGCCGCTTGGAAGAGCTTTTCGGGAAGATCGGGATCCGCGGCATTCAAGCCGGAGATCGCCGCCGGCAGTCCGCCCGCTTTTTGGAGGGCCTCCAGCTGCAGCCTTAACCCGCTCTGCGAGGCGAGGGTTTCCAGGGTGCCGCGGCTTCCGAGGGCTCCCGGCAGGCCCCGCCGCTCCAATACGATGTGTCCCATTTCTCCCGCGAAGCCGTTGGGGCCATGGAAAATCTTTCCGTCCAGGATGACGCCGCCGCCGACGCCGGTGCCGAGGGTCAACAGGATGAAGCTGGGCCACTCGCGCCCCGCGCCTTTCCAGGCCTCGCCGAGCGCGGCTTGGTTGGCGTCGTTTTCCATCACGACCGGGAAGGGCAGGGCGGGCTGCAGGGCCTCGCGCAAGGGGACATCCCGCCACTCCGGGAAGTGCGGCGATTGCCGTACCACCCCGCGGCCGCCGTCCACCAAGCCGGGGATTCCCAAGGCCATGCCGCGAATCTCGGCGTCGATCTTCTCGGCGCGAAAACGGAACAACTCGGCTTCCTGCGAGAGGACCTTGATCAGGTCTTCCCCCTTGCGCACCAAGTCCGAGGAAACGACCTGTTGGGCGAGGAAGGTCCCCTCCTCGTCGAGGAGGGCCATGCGCAAGGAAGTGCCGCCGAGGTCGACGGAGAGATAGGAGTCGGACATGGGGGGAGTAGGACACCGACGGAGAAATATTTCAAGTCCCGCGAAGCGCCGCGAAAATAATCCCGATTGAATTCGGGCCGACCCGCGTTTATACCCTTCCTGTTCGAAAACTTGGTTCCAGGTGCCTCCAAAGAGGATGAGAATATGGAAATTAAATTCGGTACCGACGGCTGGCGCGCCGTCATCGGCGAGGATTATACCTTCTTGAACGTCGCAAAGGTCTTGCAGGCCTTCTGCGATCTCCAGGCCGCGGGCCGCGACAAGACCGTCTTCGTCGGCTACGACCGGCGCTTTCAAAGCCGGGCCTTCGCCGAGCGCGCGGTGCGGGTGCTGCTGGGCAACGGTTTCAAGGTCCAGCTGGCCAAGGACTTCTGCCCCACGCCCTGTATCTCCTGGATGACCAAGGCCCGCGGCGGCTTGGCGGGGGTCGTCATCACCGCCAGTCACAATCCCTTCCAGTGGAACGGCGTCAAATTCAAGGAGGGCTACGGTGGCTCGGCCTCGCCGGAATTCACCGCCCGGGTCGAGGAGCGCATCCGGCGCAACGACCTCGACGGCCTGACGCCCCGGGAGCTTTCCCTGAAGGAGGGCGAAAAGAGCGGCCTGCTCGGCTTTTTCGACCCGCACGGCGCCTACCTGGGGCAGCTGAAGAAGCTGGTCGACCTCAACCGCATCCGCCGCGCCAAGCTCAAGATCGTCGCCGACCCCATCTACGGCGCGGGGAGCGGCTTTTTCGCCAAGCTCCTCGGCAAGCAGGTCGTCGAGATCCGCGGCGAGGCCAATCCCGGCTTCGGCGGCGTCAACCCCGAGCCCATCGAAAAAAATCTCAAGCTCGCCGCCGAGACCGTCCGCAGGCACAAGGCCCACATCGGGCTCGCCACCGACGGCGACGCCGACCGCATCGGGGCCATCGACGAGCAGGGGCGCTTCGTCGACTCGCACCACATCTTCGCGCTGATCCTCAGGCACCTGGTGGAGGTGAAGAAGTGGAAGGGCGCGGTCATCAAGACGGTCTCCACCACCAACATGATCAGCCGCTTGGCCCGGCAGTACGGGCTTGAGCTTGTCGAGACGCCGATCGGCTTTAAGTACATATGCCAGGAATTTCTGAAGACAAATCCCTTGATGGGAGGTGAAGAATCGGGGGGCATCGGCATCGCCCGCCACGTCTTCGAGCGCGACGGCATCCTCTGCGGCCTGCTCTTGCTCGAGATAGTCGCCCACCACCGCAAGCCGCTGTCCAAGATCATCGCCGGGCTTCAGGCCCAGGCCGGCCCGCTCCGCTTCCAGCGCGACGACCTGCATATCCCGCTCGAAACGATCGCCGGGGTCAAGGCGGCCCTCGCGGCGGGCGAGACGCCGGATTTCGGCAGGCTCAAGCTGCGCGGCACCAATTTCCGCGACGGCTTCAAGTTCGAGTTCGAGGACGACGGCTGGCTGTTGATCCGTCCCTCCGGCACCGAGCCTCTGCTGCGCGTCTACGCCGAGGCGCCCTCCGAGAAGCAGGCCCTCGGCCTGCTCAAGCTTGCCAGGCGCTTTCTCCAGCGGCTAGGATAGGGCATGCCGGTTCCGAATTTTTCCCCCGAGGATATGGCGCAGATTTCTGAGCACGGCCTGAGCGTCGAGGCGGTGGCGGGGCAGCTCGCGCGCTTCGCGCGCGGCATGAAGTACGCTCGGCTCGAGCGGCCCTGCCGGGTCGGCGACGGCATCCGCCGTTTCCAGCCGGACGAGCTCGTCCGCTACGGGAAGGCCTGGGAGGCCGCCGCGGCCGCGGGCCTGGGGATGAAGTTCGTCCCCGCCTCGGGCGCCGGCACCCGGATGTTCGAGGCCTTCCTGCGCGGGCTGCACGAGGGCGTCTCCCTGACGTTGGCCCAAGAGTTGCGCGGCCTGCACCGTTACCCATTTTTCGAGGAGCTTTGCGCCGTGATGGAAAAACGGGGTCTGTCGCTGGAGGCCTGCCTGCGGGGCGACGACTTTGTCCCGGTGCTCGAGTCCCTGCTGGGGACCGAGGGGTTGAATTACGCCGCCCTGCCCAAGGCCTTGATCCCCTTCCACCGGTATCCCGATCACAGTCGCACGCCCTTGGAGGAACACCTCGTCGAGGCCGCGGGCTACGCGCGGGACGCGCGGGGCGTATGCCGGCTCCACTTCACCGTCGCCGAGGCACACGAGGCCGCCGTTCGCGCCTATTTGCGATCCGTCCTGCCGCGCCACGAGGCGGCGGGAAACCGCTTCGAGATCGGATTTTCCACGCAGAAGCAATCCAGCGACACCGTCGCCGCCGACCTGCAAAACGGCCCCTTTCGGGATCGCGCGGGGCGGCTGGTCTTTCGCCCCTCCGGGCACGGGGCTTTGCTGGAGAATTTGGGCGCCCTCGAGGGCTCCTTCGTCTTCATCAAGAACATCGACAACGTCGCCCCCGACGCGAGGCGGGCCGATACCCTGCTCTACAAAAAGGCCATGGCAGGCTACCTCGTCGAGATCCAGGAGACCTGTTTTCGTTACCTCCGGCTCCTCGAGGCCGAGAGTCCCGCCCTGGCGGTCTTGGCCGAGATCGAGGCCTTCCTTGGCGGGACGCTTTCCGCTTCGTTGCCGGCGGATTGGCCGGCACTGGACGCGGCGGCGCGGAAGTCTTGGCTCTTTGCGAGATTGAACCGCCCGTTGCGCGTCTGCGGGATGGTGCCCAACCAGGGCGAGCCCGGCGGCGCGCCCTTCTGGGTGGAGGAGCGGGGCGGCGGCTTCTCGCTGCAGATCGTCGAGTCGGTCCAGGTGGACTCGGAAGACGCCGGTCAGCAGCGGATCTTTCGCGGCGCGACGCATTTCAATCCCGTGGATTTGGTCTGCGGGCTCAAGGATTTCCGCGGGCGGCCCTTTGATTTGGGCCAATTCGCCGATCCCGAGGCGGGATTTATCTCCGAAAAGTCCTACGAGGGAAAGCCGCTCAAGGCCCTGGAACTGCCGGGCCTCTGGAATGGCGCGATGGCGCACTGGAATACGGTATTTGTGGAGGTGCCGGCCTCGACCTTCACGCCGGTGAAGCGGATCGAGGACCTGTTGAGGACGGAGCATTCGTAGGGGCGTTTACAACTTCTTCTTGAAGGCCTCGACCATCTCGACCGGCGCGGGGTCGATGCCGTAGGCCTGGGCCAGGTGGTACGAGGCGTAATCCGCCACCGCGAGACTTTCGAACATCTCGAATAAGGGACTCTCCCCGGCGAAGGAAAGCCGGTGGATCGGGATCTCCCGGCCCAGGATTTCCTCCATGACGTCCATTCGGCGCTTAACGCGCGGGTGCATGAAGCGGCTCTCCAGGAAGATCAGCGCGGGCTTTATCAGCAGGCGGGTGAAACCGACCATCTCGTTGTGGTTCAGCTCGGGGAAGACGTTGCTGAAGCTCTGGATCTTGGCGTTCTCGTTGAACTTGATCTTCCAGATGCGCGCGGCCCCGGCGAATTCGGCGGGGCCGTAGACGATGGGAACGCGGTCGCGCAGGGCCTCGGCCAGCGCCTTGCCGCGCGCCTCGCAGGCGTCTTGGACGCCGGAGAGGTGCTTCGACAGCCGGTCCAGCAGGGCCTCCGGAGTCGGAATTAGAGAGAGGCGATGGAAGATCCCGACGAGGCTCGCGAAGAAATAGCCGCTGGCGCAACGCGGTTGAATGGATTCGGGGATCGGCACGTGCGGGATGCCGGCGGCTGCAGCCTTTGCCTCCAGCTGCCCGCCGTGGGACAGCGCGATCGCCCGGCAACCGCGGGAGAGCGCGTCGTCGAGCGCCGCGAGGGTCTCTTCGGTGTTGCCGGAATAGGAAGAGGCGATGCAGAGGTCCCGGGGGCCGGCCGCCGCGGGCAGCCGGTAGTCGCGGACAATCTCCAGTCGCGGGCCGTCGCCGAAGCCGTCGTTCACCAAATCCGCCGGCAGCGAACTGCCGCCCATCGCCGCGTAGTAGACCTTGGCGCCGGGCGCCGGAGTCCAGGGGTCGAGTCTCGCTTGGTTGCGGACGATCTTCCAGCTGGCTAGGAATTGCGCGGGGAAATTTCGTATCTCTTGGTAAATACGAGGCTCCTTCAGGCTCAGGGAGGCGGCGCGGAAGGATGAAACAAGCCCCGACGCGGCGCCTGGCCGTGCTTATGAATTAAAGAAGAGCGGGGCCATTATCCAGTGAAATTTGCCGGATAGGAGCGAGCCTTTTCTTGGGGCCCGGCGCCCTTCGCAAAGAAAAACCCCCGTCGCGGGCGCCACACCCGCGGCGGGGGTTCTGTTTTTCAACGCAAGCCTTGGCTCCGGCCGGAGGCGGTGCGAGGTTTAGGCCGCACCCATCGCGAAACCGGCGGTGTCGGATCGGAGCCGTGTCTCGTCCAGCTGGGCGCGCAGCTCGGGTGAGAGGGAGCCGCGGCTGGCGCGAGCCAGGCCCTCGGCGCGGTGCACCAGGCGCTCGGCGCGCTCGAAGCACTCGCGGGCGCGGGTCCGGATCTCCTCGCGGCGCGCGCCGCTCACCCCGCGGGCGAGGCGAATGTCGAGCTCGGCGCCGGCCATGAGGTTGTTGGCCTCGGTCAGCAGGTCCGCGATGCGGTCGGCGCGGCTGCGGCGGCCGCGGGGTTCCGCGACGACGGGCGTCGGCGCCTCGCGCGACTCTAAATGCGGCGTCAAGCTGTAGTCCCGGTCGGTACCGTGATAGCGGGTCGTCGGGCGGTAACCGGCGAAGGCGATGCCTCCGGAGACCGGCTCGTGGGCGCGCGGTCCCGCGGCGCGGCTGCGTCGGCTGCCCGAGCGGGTGATGCCCGCGAGCGAAGGCTCGGGGAGATGGAAGCGGTCGCGGCGGCCGTGGAGGTGTCCGGCGATGCGGTCGGCGCCGGCGGGGACGTGGGTGGTCAGACGCGTGGTCGGCATCGAGGCGATTTCCGCCTGGGCGCGGGCGGCCAAGTCGTCGGCGGTAAGGATAGGAATGGCGAAGGTCATAACATAAGCTCCCTTATGGTATGCCCCCTACACACGCCTGGTTGCGCGGTTTTTTTGGAAGTGTGCAATGTACAAGATTAGCAAAAGGGATGCCAAATCAAGACGCGATGCACCAAAGCGGGAGGGATTTGAGTCAACTGATCGAAATTAAAATAGAAAATTTGCTCCGTCTTGTCGCAACCCGTCCCGGGCGTTGTCCCGGTTTTTGAGGGGAAGTCACCCCGCCCCGCCGATCCGCGCCGGTCTTGGCTCTCCAGGCGCGGGCTTAAATCCACTTCTTTTTTCGGAAGAAGACGATCATGCCGACGGCTAGGCTGATCATCAAGCCCCATAAGATATAGTAGAAGCCCGGCCATTTGAATTCCGGCATGTACTCGAAGTTCATCCCGTAGACGCCGACGATGAAGGTCAGGGGCAGGAAAATGGTCGCTCCGATGGTGAGACGCTGCATGACGAAGTTCAGCTGATTGGAGGACTCGGTCATCTTGATGGTCAAGACCGCCGCGTAGACGTCGAAGACCGCGCCGGCGTGCTCGCGCAGGGAATCGAGGTCTTGCAACAGCGCGTTCATGTCGTCCATCGCCGTCTTGAAGT
>JADYZQ010000112.1 GCA_020853015.1 Deltaproteobacteria bacterium | reverse complement strand
GGCCACCGCGTAGCGCTCCAGCAGGCGCAGGCCCGGCGTGGTCTTGCGGGTGTCGAGGATCTTGGCTTGGGTGCCGCGGACCGCGGCGACGAAACACCGGGTCAGGGTGGCGATGCCGCAGAGCCGTTGGAGGAAATTGAGGGCGACGCGCTCGCCGGAGAGCAGGGCGCGGGCGGGGCCGGAGAGCTCGGCCAGGACGGCGCCCCTTTTTACTTGGGCGCCTTCCTTGTATTTCGCACGAATCTTGATTTGGGGGTCCAAGAGGCGGAAGGTCGCGGCGACCAGCGGCATGCCGCAGAGGACCAGGTCTTGCTTGGCGAGCAGGACGGCCTTGGCCTTAAGGCTTGGGGGGACGATGGTGCGGGTGGTGATGTCGTCGAAGGCCGCGTCCTCGCGGAGGGCGTTGAGGCAGAGGCGCTGGATTTCGGGGGCGGGTAGTTTCATCGGTTCCCCCTATAACAACTCGAGGGCCTCGTGGATCTCTTGGATCTTCTTGCGGTACATCGCCTCTTTCTCGCGATTCTCCTCGAGGAGCTCCGCCGGGGCCTTCGAGAGGAACTCGGCGTTGCCCAGCATCTTCACCGTCGCCGCCAGGCCGTTGTTGAGCTTGGCCAATTCCTTCTCTTGCCGCAGGCGTTCCTTTTGCAGGTCCACCACGCCCTTCAGGTCGACCCAGACGACCAGGTCTTTGAAGCGCGTCACGCCCCGGGCCACGCCCTTCTCCTCGCGGATCTTGGCATCGTTGAGGGCGATCCCCGCCACCCGCGTCATGTCGGCGGCCGAGCGCAGGATCCCGTCGATCTGCGCCTGCAGGGCCTGATCCGAGGTGAACAGCACCGCCCGGTTCAAGGCGGCCGAATCCGGCACCCCCGTCTCCTTCCGGATCTGCCGGATCTTCTCGACGATGGCGGTCAAGGCCTCGATGCGCTCCTCCGCGGCGCGGAACTCGGCCCGGCGCGGCGCCGGCAGCGCCTGGGGAAATTTCGCCGTCGCCAGCAGGGCTGTGCCGCGCGGCGCCAGCTTCTGCCAGAGCTCCTCGCTTAAGAAGGGCATGAAGGGGTGCAGCAGGCGCAGGCTTTGGTCCAGCACCAGGGCCGCGACCGTCGCCAGCTCGCGGCGTACCTCGGCGTCCTCGGACTTGAGCCCCGGCTTGATCAGCTCGAGGAACCAGTCGCAATAAGTCCCCCAAAAGAAATGGTAGGTCGCCATCGCCGCGTCGTTGAAGCGATACTCCGCGATTCCCCGGCGCACGCCCTCGACCGCCTCCGAGAGCTTCGCCAGGATCCAGCGGCCGATGTCGTGCTTGGCCTCGAAGCGCGCCGGATCGAAGTCGATCTGAGCCAAGGCCCCCAAATCCGCGTGCGGCAGGGCCATCGTTTGCACGAAGCGCGCCGCGTTCCAGATCTTGTTGCAAAAATTGCGGTAGCCCAGGATGCGCTCTTCGGAGAGCTTGATGTCCCGCCCCTGCGCCGCGAAGGCCGCCAGGGTGAAACGGAAGGCGTCGGTGCCGAATTTTTCCATCACCTCCAGCGGGTCGATGACGTTGCCCTTGCTCTTGCTCATCTTCTGCCCCTGCGCGTCGCGGATCAGGGCGTGGATGTATACGTCGCGGAAGGGCACCTCGCCCGTGAAGTGGATCCCCATCATCATCATGCGGGCGACCCAGAAGAAGATGATGTCGAAGCCGGTCACCAGGCAGGAGGTCGGGTAATAGGCCTTGAGCCGCGGGGTCTTTTCGGGCCAGCCCAGGGTCGAGAAGGGCCAGAGGGCCGAGGAGAACCAGGTATCGAGGACGTCGCTTTCCTGGCGTAGGTCGTCGTGTCCGCAGTGCGGGCAGGTCTTGAGATCGCTGCGCGAGACGATCACGCCGTCGCTGGGGTGCTCGTTTTCCGCGCAACGCCCGCAGTACCAGGCCGGGATGCGGTGGCCCCACCAGATCTGGCGGCTGACGCACCAGTCGCGGATGTTCTCCATCCAGTGAAAATAGGTGTTTTCCCAATGTTGCGGGACGATGCGGGTCTTGCCGCCGCGCACCGCCTGGATGGCCGGCTTGGCGAGCGGCTCGGTCTTCACGAACCACTGCATCGAGAGATAGGGCTCGACGACCGTCTTGCAGCGGTAGCAATGCCCCACCGAGGCCTTGTGCTCGTCGACCTTGAGCAAGAGCCCCTGCTCTTCCAGCTCTTTGACGATACGGGCGCGGGCCTCGAAGCGGTCGAGGCCCTCGAAGGGCCCCGCCTGGTCGTTCATCCGGGCGTCGGGCGTGAAGACGTTGACGCGCTCGAGGCCGTGGCGGTTGCCGACCTCGAAGTCATTGAAGTCGTGGGCGGGCGTGACCTTCACGGCCCCGCTGCCGAAGCTTGCGTCGACCATCGCGTCGGCCACGATGGGGATGAGGCGCTTGACGAAGGGCAGCTCGACCCGCTTGCCCACCAAAGGCTTGTAGCGCGCGTCGTCGGGGTGCACCGCGACGGCGGTGTCGCCCAAGAGCGTCTCGGGCCGGGTGGTGGCGACGGTCACGCAGTCCTG
>JADYZQ010000111.1 GCA_020853015.1 Deltaproteobacteria bacterium | reverse complement strand
GCGACACGCTGATCGAGCAGGCCGAACAGGGCGTCGATTACTTCACCATCCACGCGGGCGTGCGCCTGGCCTACGTCCCGCTCACCGCCCGGCGCGTCACCGGCATCGTCTCGCGCGGCGGCTCCATCATGGCGAAGTGGTGCCTCGCCCACCATGAAGAAAACTTTCTCTACACCCGCTTCGAAGAGATCTGCGAAATCATGAAGGCTTACGACGTCTCCTTCTCGCTGGGCGACGGCCTGAGGCCGGGCTCCATCGCCGACGCCAACGACGCCGCGCAGTTCGCCGAGCTGGAGACGCTGGGGGAATTGACGAAGATCGCGTGGCGGCACGAGGTACAGACGATGATCGAAGGCCCCGGCCACGTCCCCATGCATCTGATTCAGGAAAACATGACCAAGCAGCTCGCCGTCTGCGGCGAGGCGCCCTTCTATACCCTGGGCCCGCTCACCACCGACGTCGCGCCGGGTTACGATCACATCACGTCGGCCATCGGCGCCGCGATGATCGGTTGGTTCGGCACCGCGATGCTCTGCTACGTCACGCCCAAAGAGCACCTCGGTCTCCCCGACCGCGACGACGTCAAAGCCGGCATCCTGGCCTACAAGATCGCCGCGCACGCCGCCGACTTGGCCAAAGGCCATCCCGGGGCGCAGCGGCGCGATAACGCGCTTTCCAAGGCCCGCTACGAGTTTCGCTGGGAGGACCAGTTCAACCTCTCCCTCGACCCCGACACGGCCCGCGCCTACCACGACGCGACGCTCGGCCAAGAATCCGCCAAGCTGGCCCATTTTTGTTCGATGTGCGGACCGCACTTCTGCTCGATGCAGCTCACCCAGGAAGTTCGGGATTACGCCGAAAAACAAGGCCTTGGCGATCCAGAATCCGCCCTGCGCCGGGGCCTGGAAGAAAAATCCAAAGAATTTCATCAGCGTGGCCACCGAATCGACTGAGCCGATTTCCCCGCAAAAATAAATTCGAAGTAAATTCACCTCGTTGCGGCAAGCCTCTTGCTATGTGCAATTCCTGTACATAGAATCGCACAATCCAGTCTCCAAGGTTTTGTGGGTAAATGGGGTTTCATCAGAGAAGGCGGATGTTCCGCCGTTCTCCTCCTCCCAAACGGTAGCCCGGGCTCTTACCGCCCGGGCTATTTTTTTGGCCGAAAAAAAGGCCCGGACCTTGGGGGTCCGGGCCTTCTAGGTATTCCTGGGAGCTGGATCACCTAAAAATTGACGTCGAGCGCGGTCGTCGCGCCGGCGCTCACGCTGACCGCGGTCGTTTGCGTGGGAAATCCGCAGGTCGAAGCGAGCACTTCGTAGTCGCCCGCGCTCAACTCCGCCGAATAGCTCGCCCCGTTGAGGACGTCGATCGAATCGACCTCCACCACCTCGGGCAGTCCGGCGACCGTCAGATCCTGCTGGACGCTCAAGTTCGCGAAGGTCTCAGCGTCGGCCCCCGTGATCGCGACGAGCCCGGCGAAGGTGCCGGAGGGAGCCGCGGTCAGGACGAAGTCCTGCGTCGGAGTCTGCCCGGGAAGCGCCGTGAGGTTCACCGCGGTCGCCGCGAAGCCGGAAGCGGTCGCGACGACGTTGTAATCGCCGGGCCTGAGGAAGAGCTGGTAGTCGCCGTTGGCGTCGGTCAAGGTCGCGGTCTGAACGATGACCGCGTCCTCGGGGTTGGCCGCCGTCGGATCGAAGATCTGCGCGCTGACCTGGGCGTCGGCGACCCCCGCCAAATCCCCGCCGTTCGTGACCCGTCCGGTCACCAGCGTGAAATCGGCCGTCTCGAGCAGCTTGATCGTCGGCTTGAGGTTGTAGTTGCCGCTGCTGCCGGCCACCACCACCGAGGCCGCCGCGTCGAAATCGAGGATCAGCTCGGTGGTCTGATTTTCGGCGACGTCGCACTTGCCGGCGCAGACGATCTTGAGTCCGGTTTGCTCGCCGCTGGGAACGGTCAGCTGATGGATCTCGGAATCGTCCGCGTCGATGACGTAGTTCGCGAAGGGGTGCGTGTGGCAGAGGATGTTCGGCGAGGCGTCAGGCGCCGTTCCGATGATCAGGCGGATCTGGGAATAGCTCCCCGCCTCCAGCGGTCCCTCGCCCAGGCCCTCAACCACTCCGTCGGTGAGATCCAATAAATTGTAAGTGCGATTCGGCTCGGCCACCGTCTGCCAACCGCCCTCGTCGTCCGATTCGGGCCCGTTGCGGTGCACTTGAATTTCGCTGATCGTGACGTAGACCGCGGCGTAATCCTCGGTCGGCGCGTCGGTGAGGCCGACCGACATCGTCCCCGTGCCTCCTCCCCCGCATGCCGCCAAAGCGGCCAGGCCGAAAATGCCCAGCGATTTGTACACGGTTTTTTTGAATGAATGAATCATAAGTGTCCTCCAGGTATGGTTTCCTTGCCCTTGAATACGAATTGGGACGACGCGACGCGCCGGAGGCCACAAAAAAATTCTCAAGTAATTTTAAGAAATTAGTCCGACGGAGCGCCGGACTTTCTTCAGGAGGGAGGCGCTAAGCTCGAGGACTTGCCCCGGCTCGAGGGAACCCAGCTCCACCTCGCCGTGCTTGACGCGAATCAAGCGCTGCACGCCGATGCCGAAGGTCTCCAACATGCGCCGAATCTCGCGCTTGATCCCCTCGCCCAGGACGATCTCGAGCCACAGGCCTTCGGAAGCCGGCAAGGGTTTCACCGAAAAGGCGTGCACCTCCTTCTCCTCGAGGCGAATCCCCTCGCGCAGGCGGCGGCGCTCCTCCGCCGTAGGCAGGCGCGTCACTTGGACATGGTAGACCTTGCGCACCTGGAAGGAAGGATGGGTGTAGCGCTGCAAGAGCTCGCCGTCGTCGGTGAGCAGCAGCAGTCCCTCGGACTCTTTGTCGAGGCGGCCGACTGCGTTGACCGCCTTGGGTAAATCGAGCAGGTCGAAGACGGTCTTGCGCCCGAAGTCGTCGCGCTTGGTGACGACCACGCCGCGCGGCTTGTAGTAGGCGAAGTAGCGGTGGAATCGGGGGCGCCGGATGGGCTTGCCGTCGACGAGGACGGCGTCGGTCTCGGGATCGGCCTTCGCGCCCAGCTCGCGGACGACCTTGCCGTTGACCTTCACGCGGCCCGCCAGGATCAGGGCTTCGGCGGCGCGGCGGCTGGAGACGCCGGCGCGGGAGAGGATTTTCTGCAGGCGTTCCATGGGGAGACCGGCGGGGTTTAAGACTCGGCGACGGGCGGAGTCGCCGCATCGCCGGCCTTCTCCTCCGCCTTTTCCTCGGCGAAGATGCCGCGCTCGACGTCGCGGAGGTCCTTCAGGCTGGCCTCGAGGTCGCTGAAGGCCTCTTCCTCCTCTTCATCCAAGGCGGCGATCATCTGCTGGACGCCCTCGCCCTCGAGCAGGGACTCTTCCTCGTCGCTCTCCTCCGCGCTGTTTTCGACGACCACGCCCTCGCCCGCCGTCTTCTTTTGGAATTCTTCCTCGAGCTCGCGGAACTCCTTCAAGGTCGGCAGCTCCTGCAGGCTCTTGAGCTGGAAGAGCTCGAGGAAGTCCTGCGTCGTGCCGTAGAGCATGGGCTTGCCGGGCTCGTCCTTCTTGCCGACGATGCGCACCAAGTTTTTCTCCAGCAGCGTCTTGAGCACGCCTCCGGAATCGACGCCGCGGATCGCGTCGATCTCGACGCGCGTCACCGGCTGCCGGTAGGCGACGATGGCGAGGGTCTCGAGCGAGGGCTTGGAGATCTTGGTGGGCTTGGGCTGATAGAACTGCCTCAGGATGACCGCGTTCTCCGGACGGGTGCGGAATTGCCAGCCGCCCGCGACCTCGCCGAGCAGGATGCCTCGGGCGGAGTTGTCGAGATATTCTTGGCTCAATTCGGCCAACGCCTGCTGGATACCGGCGCGGCTGGTCTTCTCTTCCTCTTTGGCGGCTGCCGCGCTGAGCTGGGCGGCGGCGTCGGCCGGAACGGCAGACTCGGTCTCCGCGAATCGGACCTCGGCGGGTTCGACGGCCGCCTCGACCGGTTCGCCGGCGTCGTCCTCTCCCTCCTCCGCCGCGGCCTCGACCTGCGAAGGTTTATTCATTTCGTCTTCGTAATTTTGCACGGCGACCAGCATGTCCGACACCTTCAAGGGCGTCTCGGACACGAAGATCAGGCTTTCGAGAAAGGATTTGAGTTTGGCGGTTTCCATAGGGGGATTCCTTATTACTGAATCGTCACGTTCGCCTCGAGATTCTGCAGGTCGGCGCCCTCGAAGGCCGGCACCAAATAGATCTCTCCGTAGGTCTGGCTCTGCGTCACCTGCAGGACCTTCATGCGCACCATCTCGAGCACCGCGAGAAAGGTCACGATCAGGCCCTCGCGGGTGGCCTGGCCCTCGAAGAGCTGGCGGAACTCCAGCATCGACTGGCCTCGCATCTTATCCATCAGCTCGTAGATCCGCTCGGTGACCGAGACGCGCTCGACGCGGACTTCGTGGACCGTCGTCTTGGGCGCCTTCTTGAGCATTTCGTAGAAGCAGCTGATCAACTGGAAGAGGTCCACCTCGACGGGGGCCTCCTCTTCCTCGATCGGGTCCGGCGTCATGCCGTGGGCGAAGACGTCGCGGCCCAGCATGGGGCGGGCGGCCAGGGCGTTGGCGGCCTCTTTGTAGCGCTGGTACTCGAGGAGGCGGCGGATCAGCTCGGCGCGCGGGTCGTCGCCCTCCTCGTCCTCCTCGCCTTTGTCGTGGTCGGGCAGCAGCAGCTTGCTCTTGATGTGGGCCAGCTCGCTCGCCATCAGCAAAAAATCTCCGGCCAGGTCGATATTCAGCTCTTCCAGCAGGTTGAGGTACTCCATGTACTGCTCGAGGATCAGCGAGATCGGGATGTCGATGATATCGACGTCGTTCTTCTTGATCAGGTGCAGCAGCAGGTCGAGCGGACCCTCGAAGACCTCGAGATCGACCTTGTAGGCGTTCTGCGTTTCGCTCAACATAGCCCCATCCTCTCGTAGACGCGTTTCAAATGCCCCTGGGCGATCTTGCGCGCCTCGGCGGCGCCGGCCTCGAGGATCTCCTCGAGCCGCTTCGGATCGGCCTCCAGCGCGCGCCGCCGCTCTTGGATCGGCCTAAGGAAGGCCAGCAGGTTTTCGGTCGCGAGCTTCTTGTCCTCGACGCAGCCGATCTCGGCGGCGCGGCACTGCAAGTTGACCCGCGAGACGAGCTCGGGCGGCGAGAAGAGCCGGTGGTAGTCGAAGACGTTGCAGATGTCCGGGTTGCCCGGATCGCTCTTACGGATCCGCGCCGGATCGGTCACCGCGTCGCCCATCTTCTTGCGGACCGCGGCCTCGTCGTCGCTGAGGTAGATCGCGTTGCCGTAGCTCTTCGACATCTTTCTTCCGTCGAGCCCGGGCACCTTCGGCGAAGGCGTCAGCAGGGGTTGCGGCTCGACGAAGGTCTCGCCGTACAAGTGGTTGAAACGCCGCAGCACCTCGCGCGAGAGCTCGAGGTGGGCGACCTGGTCCTGCCCCACGGGCACCAGGTGGGCGTTGTAGATCGCCACGTCCGCGGTCTGCAGGAGCGGATAGCCCAAAAAGCCATAGGTCGAGAGGTCGCGGTCCTTGAGCTCGTTTTTCAGCTCTTTATAGCTGGGCACCCGCTCCAGCCAGCTAATCGGCGTGAGCATCGAGAGCAGGAGGTGCAGCTCGGCGTGCTCCGGCACCCGGGATTGGAGGAAAATCGTGCAGCGCTTGGGATCGAGGCCCGCGGCCAGCCAATCGAGCAGGATGTCGCGGCAAGCCTGGCGCAGGATCTTGGGGTCTTGGTACTCGGTGGTCAGGGCGTGCCAGTCGGCGATGAAAAAAAAGCAGCGGTATTGGTTTTGCAGCTCAAGCCAATTCTTCAGCACGCCGAAGTAGTGGCCTAGATGAAGCTTGCCGGTGGGACGCATCCCGCTGACGACGATCTTGCTTGGATTCATTCGGTCCATCTCTCACGAAGGTATCAGAAACTCGGCCATCCGCTGCACGGGGACCCGAAGATACCGGAATCCGCCGGCGTAAAAAAGCGCTACGATCGCGAAAATTCCGTAGCCGGCCATACGGTCGTAGGCACGGGCCCAACGCTCGGGCAGGAGCCCCGAGAGCACCTTGCCTCCGTCCAGCGGGTGTACCGGAATCAGGTTGAAGAGCGCAAGGCCCAGGTTGATCCAGATCGAAATTTCGACGAGGCGCAGCGAGGTGTCGGCGACACTGGCATATAGCGGGTCCTCCGCCCAGGGCAGACCGCCTAGCCTCGGCAAGATCTCCAAAAGCAGCCGCAGCAGCAGCGCGAAGCCCAAGGCCAGGCCGAGGTTGCTCAGGGGCCCGGCCAAGGCGATCCACAAGCCGTCCCGGCGCGGATGCCGCAAGCTCCCCTCATCCACCGGCACCGGCTTGCCCCAGCCGGCGATCGGCAGGGCCCCGGGGGCCAGCCAAGAGACCAGGGGCAAAATAACGGTCCCCAACAAGTCCATATGCGCCAAGGGATTGAGGGTCAGGCGGCCGGCCTCCTTGGCCGTGGCGTCTCCCAAACGATAGGCCACCAAGCCGTGGGCCGCCTCATGGCAGGACAAGGCGAAGAGGAAGGCGGGCATGTACAGAACTAACAGGCTGAGGCGCTCGGCCGTCATAAAGGGTCCCTAACAGAGATTCGTAGGAGGGGCAACGGAACGTTCCATTTTTCCCTAGCTTTTTTGACAACTTAAGTTAAAGTTCCTCGAAATTAACTCCACTTAACTCCTTCAGATCGATTCTGCTTCGCTTTACGGGTAGAGCTAGGTGACTTAGTTTTTCCATGTCGTTTACGTTTGGCAGTACCTCCTTCGTCGTCCACGGGCCCCATCACGGTTCCAGAGGATACCCCACAACATTTTCCGCCGCCGACTGGACTTTACGGCTTTTGGGCGAGCCCTCCCCCGCGGGAACGGCCCCATCCCTGGAAGCAGGGCTCGCGCAACTTCCCGGCGGGAGGGCCTCGGCCTGGCGCCGGCGTCTCGGCGCCGCAGCCTTCGCCGAACTCGAAGCCCTGTCTCGCGAGCGCGACCCCCAATCTTACTTCGAATCCCTGCTTGCCTTCGGCCGACGCTGCGGCACCGAAGGGCGCCTGGACCTCGCCGCTTCCGTCTTTGGGCTCTTGCGGCAGGAAACCGGCTTCCCCCTAATCGAATCCCGGGCGACGGCCGAGTGGCAGGCGATCCAAGGCGTGGGCGCCGCGGGCCCGCGCGCCGAATTCCTCCTGCGCCGGCTCGCGCAAGAGGCCAGCGACCCGACCTTGATCCTCAGCATGGGCGTGGCGGGCGCGGCCTATCGCGTAAGCCGCTTGGGGTTGCTCAGCCGCTTGGCGGCCTCCCCGACCGCCAACGTCCTGACCCGCGGCTTCGGCGCCCGCGCCGCCTCCAGCTTCGGCGCCTTCTTGATCGAGGCGAGCGCCTTCACCTTCGCCGGACACGGCCTGAACCAGGCCGTCGGCAGGCCCCAAGACTGGAGCCCTCACGGCCTCGGACGCAGCTGGGCCGCCGGCGCCCTCACGCTGGGCAGCCTCAAGCTCTTCGGCTGGGCGGGAGGACGCCTGTACCAGAGGTCCCTCGGCGCCGAAGGCCTGGTGGCCTCCACCAGCCGCGCCTGGGGGCGGACCCTGTTCCAGCAAGGCAGCATGTTCGCCGGCATCCTGAGCGCCCACCGTCTCGAGGAAACCCTCGGCCTGCGCCAACGCAGGGACGGCGCCACCACCTTGGTCGACAGCCTGGCGACCCTCGTGCAATTCAACGTCGCGGGGCGCCTCAGCCACCACGCCTTCGGCGAGGGTTGGAGGGCCTGGGAGCGGGGCCTCGACCTCCACGCCGAGGCCATCGCCAGACGTAGTCCCGAACGACCCTTGCGCTCCGAGGGACCGGCGCTTGCGGCAGGGCCGCGTTTCCCCGCCGCGACGGCATCGTCCGGCAACCCGCTTCGAGTTCCTTTTCTGGTTTTCATGGAGGGCCTCGGCGACAAAGGGGGCTCGGAACGCCCCCCCGCCGTTCCGGCCTCGGAGCCCGCCGCGACTCGGGACGCTCGGGCCCGCGCCGAAATCTCCGTCGAAGCGGAGCCGTCCGGCGAGGAACCCATCTCTTGGCTGCCGAAGGGCGCCCAGCAATTGGAAGTGGCCCTGCGCGAGTTCCTCAATATGCACCCCCATTCGGCGGTGGTCTTCGCGCTCAACGCGCCGGAAAACGGCGGCCATCCCGAAGGCACCGTGCTGATGATCAACCGGCGACTCACCGAGGTGTTCGGCTATTCCGAGGCGGAGGCCATCGGGCGCTCGCTCCAGACTTTCATGCACCTAAAGGACATGCCCTTCTTCCGCGATCTCTCCGAAAACCTTTTGCGGAGCGGAACCCTGGATCTCCCCGAGGCGCGCTATCGCCGCCAGGACGGATCTTCGATTTGGTGCAGCACGACCGGAATGGTCAAGCGGGTCAACGGCCGAACGCTGGGATTCGCCTTCCTCGAGGACATCACCGAGCGCCGCCGCGAGCGCGCCGCCCTGGAAGCCAGCGAGGTCCGCCATCGCGCCCTGATCAGCGCGATGCCCGACACCATGTTCCGAGTCGCCCGCGACATGCGTTTCCTCGGCTTTCACATTCCGCGCCCCGAATTCATCCCCCTCGATCCGCAACGCCTGGTCGGCACCAACATCGGCGACCTGCCGATCCCGAAGGAACTGAGGGACCTCGCCATCGCCACCGCCCAGGCGGCGCTGGACAGCGGCGCCGTCCAGCGGGTCGAATACGAGCTCCCGATGCCGGACGGCAGCCGGCGCTACCAGGAGGCGAGATTCAGTCCCAGCGGCCCGGAAGAGGTCGTCATCATCGTGCGGGACATCACCGAGCAGAAACAGGCCGAGCAGCACCGCATCGCGGCCTCGCGCCTCGACGCCGTCCAGATGCTGAGCCGCGGTCTCGCCCACAATATCGCCAACCGCCTGGCCGTGGTACTGCCCTACCAGCAGTACAACCGGCAGACGATGGAAGAGCTGCGCGCTCTCTTTCATGCGCTCGCGGAAAAGCCGGCCAACGGGGTGGACCCGCTGCTCTCCGAACCCTTCCTGACGCAGCTGGCCGAGATGCGCGACTTTGCCGTCCGCGGGACCGACCGCCCCGCCGCGAACTCCTTGCAAAGCCCCGCCGAGGTCTTCCGCGCCCTCGAGGATATCTTGACCCGGGCCCTGCAAGACCAGCAAGTGAGCCAGGAGAACGCCGAGCTGATCCTCTCCGCCATCCAGAGCTTCCGCAGGTTGAGCACCGAGCCTCAGGCCGGTCCTCCCTTCGACGTGCATACCCTGTTAGACCCCGCAGCAATCCGCGGCATGTTGGGAGAAGGCCCTCATTTGGTCGTGCGCCGCGCCCCGGGTGTTGCCATGGTACCCGGCCCCCGCGAGCACATCGCCGACGCGCTGCAAAACTTGATCGTCAACGCGCGCGACGCGATGCAGGGCCTGCCGACCCAATTGATCCGCGTCGAGACCTCGGTCGAGGACTTGAACCCCGAGCAATTGCAGGCGATGCAAAACCTCTCGCCCGGCCCGGTGCCCAAGACCGGCGGCCCCTTCCTGCGCCTGAGCGTCACCGACACCGGCACCGGCGTCGACGCCCTGTCGCGCAACCGGATCTTCGAGGCCTATTATTCGACCAAATCGACCGCTCAGGTCGGCGCAGGCAATCGCGGACTGGGCCTCGCGCTGACCTACAAACACGTCTCCGACGCCGGCGGATTCATCACCCTTGAAAGCCAAGTAGGAGCGGGTTCCACCTTCAGTATCCTGCTCCCCGTCGTTCCACCCCCCCGCGTCGAGCCCGTCCCGGAAGACCCACGAGCGGCCTTGCGACGCCAGTTGGAGGCCTATTTCCGGGAGAACGGTCGTCCCTCCCGCTGACGGCGGAGGCCGTTTCGGGGGCAGGCAAGGCTTTTCTTACGCCCGCCGACGGCGGGCATCCGGGCCTTCCCCTCCGCACGGGACACGCTCGCTTAAGACCGGGGATGAAATTTATGGATCGCCTTGAGACGCTCGGGGGTGACGTGGGTATAGACCTGCGTCGTCGCCAGGTCGGCGTGGCCCAGCATGGCCTGCACCGAGCGAAGGTCGGCTCCGTGGTTGAGCAGGTGAGTGGCGAAGGAATGCCGCAGCTTGTGCGGGCTCACGTCTTTCTTGATGCCGGCCTTTTTTGCATAGGCCTTGAGCAGGAGGAAGAACTGCTGCCGCGTCATCTTGCCGCCGCGGTTGCTCAGAAATAGGGCGTCGGAGAGCCGCTTTTTGGTCAGCTTGGGGCGGGCGAGCGCGAGGTACTCCTTGAGGCAGGCCAGGGCCGAGCGGCCCACGGGGACCAGACGCTCCTTCGATCCCTTGCCCAGCACGCGGACGAATCCCATGTCGAGGTGCACGTCGCTCGAGGCCAGGCCGACCAGCTCGGAGACCCGCAGGCCGCTGGCATAGAGCAGCTCGAGCATGGCCCGGTCGCGTCGCCCCAGCGGGGTCGTCGGGTCGGGCTGGGCGAGAAGCGATTCGATTTCCTCTTGGTTCAAGTATTGCGGCAGGGAACGGCCCATCTTAGGCAGCTCGACGTTGAGCGTGGGGTCGTGCTCAAGCCACTTCTCCTTCAGGCCGTGACGGTAGAACATGCGCAGCGTCGTGAGGCGCCGGGCAGTGCTGCGGCCCTTCTGGCCGCGGTCGTACTCGAAGCTCAAGAATTCGCGCAGGTCGCCCTCGCTTAATTCCAGCAGGCCCTTGCGGCGCTTCGTCTCGACGAATTGGGTGAAGTGCAGCAGGTCGCGGCGGTAGCTCTCGACGGTGTTGCGGGCGAGGTTGCGCTCGACGCGCAGGACGTCGAGGAAGGCCTCGATGAGGTTGAGGTTCGCCGCTTGCATCGTGGCCGCATCTTAAATAAGGAGGACCGCGATGTCCACGAAGGTTTACATCCCGCCGCCCAAGGAGCTCGAGTTCCTCCCCTCCCCGCCCCCGCTCGAGGGCGCGGGGCCCTTCGTCTTGGAGATCGGGCCCGGCAAGGGCGAGTTTCTCCTGCACCTGGCAGAGCAAGAGCCCGGCACGACCTTCGTCGCGGTGGAGATCCGCCGCGGGCGCTTCGCCAAGATCGCCAAGCGCGCCGCCGCCCGCGGGCTGAAGAACGTCTTCCTGGTACTGGGCGACGCGCGAGAGTGCCTGACGCGGCTGTTTCGCCCCGGGCTCTTCGAGCGCATCTACGTCCTTTTCCCCGACCCCTGGCCGAAACGCCGCCACAGCAAGCACCGCCTGCTCAAGCCCGAGCTACTGGCCCGCCTGCGCGACTACCTAAAGCCGGGCGGCGCGATCTACAACGCGACGGACGCGGGATTTTATTCCGAAGAAATCGTCGCGGCCTTCGAGGAGGTCGGGGGATTCGAGAAGCACGCGGTCGAATCGCTGTACCCGACCTACTTCGAGAAAAAATGGAAGGAGCTGGGGCGGGCGATCGATTATTGGAAATTCGTTAAACTGTAAGCGGAAGGTCTCTCTATGCGGCTCGGGAGACGATGTTGTAAAGGGTATCTCGCTCCACCGGCTCGCGCCCCGCCTCGCGGATCAACTTGACCAGCTCGTCGACGTGCAGGCCCTCCGGCGTCTCGGCGCCGGCCATGTGGACGATGCGCTCCTGCATCACCGTGCCGTCGATGTCGTCGGCGCCGAAGTTGAGCGCGAGCTGCGCCACCTTGATGCCGGTCATGATCCAGTAGACCTTGACGTGGGCGAAGTTGTCCAAAAAGATGCGCGAGATCGCGATGTGCTTCAGGTCCGACAACCCCGTCGGCGGCGGCAAGTGCGCCAGCTGGGTGTCGTAGGGCACGAAGCTCAAGGGAATGAAGGTCTGGAAGCCGCCCGTCTCGTCCTGCAGGTCGCGGAGTTTTTGCAGGTGCACGACCTTATCCTCGTCGTTCTCGACGTGCCCGTAGAGCAGGGTCGCATTGGAGCGCAGCCCCAGCCCGTGGGCGATGCGATGGATCTCGAGCCAGCGCTCGGCGCCGATCTTGTTGGGAAAGACCAGTTTGCGCACCCGTTCGGTCATCACCTCGGCGCCCCCGCCCGGCATCGAGCCCAGGCCGGCGGCGATCAGGCGCTTCAGCACCTCTTCCACGCTGAGCCGGCTGATCTTGGCGAAATAATCGATCTCGACGGCGGTGAAGGCCTTCAGGTGAACGCCCGGGGCGACCGACTTGAAGGTGCGCAGCAGGTTTTCGTAGTAATCCAGCTTGAGGTCGGGGTGGAGGCCGCCGACGATGTGAAACTCGGTCGCGCCCTGGGCCGCCGCCTCCCGCCCCATCCGCTCCATCTCGGACATCGAAAGCTCGTAGGCCTTGGGCGAGCTCTTCGGCTGGCCGAACTCGCAAAATTTGCAGTCGACGTAGCAGACGTTGGAGTAGTTGATGTGCCGGTTGATGTTGTAGAAGGCGCGGTTGCCGTTCTTGCGCTCGCGGGCCAGGTTGGCGATGCGGCCCAAGGCCAGCAGATCGTTGCTGGCGAAGAGGGCGCGGCAGTCGTCGGCGTCGATGCGCTGTTCGTTTTGGACCTTCTCGTGGATGGATTGCAGGGCAGCGTCCATGGCGATGGGCTAGCAAAGGCGGTTTATTTTATCAAATGCATAAACTCGGCGCGGGTGGCCTCGTTGCTGCGGAAGGCGCCCAGCATCTCGGAGGTGATCGCCTTGGAGCCCTGCTTTTGCACCCCGCGCATCTGCATGCAGAGGTGCTCGGCCTCGATGACCACGGCGACGCCGAGGGGCTCGAGGGAATCTTGAATGATCTTGGCGATTTGCGTGGTCATGCGCTCTTGGACCTGGAGGCGGCGGGAGAAGATCTCGACCAAGCGCGCGATCTTGGAGAGTCCGATGATCTTCTCGCGGGGGATGTAGGCGACGTGGCACTTGCCCCAGAAGGGCAGCAGGTG
>JADYZQ010000110.1 GCA_020853015.1 Deltaproteobacteria bacterium | reverse complement strand
CCACGGCCCGAACCCTCGATTGGAGCGCGCCCGGAACGATCTTTTTCGACTACCGAAACACCGTCCTATACACCCCTGTGCCCTACCTGCCCCAAGCGCTCGGCATGAAGGTGTCCGAGTGGCTGCGCCTGCCCCCGTTCTGGTGGATGTACCTGGGCAGGCTGTTCAACCTCGCGGCCGGCCTCTCGCTGGTATTCGCGGCGATCCGCAAGGCGCCGACGCAAAAATGGCTGCTCCTCGGCCTGGCCTTGATGCCGATGTCGGTCTTCCTGAGCGCCACCCTTTCGGCGGATGTCGTCACGACCGGGCTTTGTTTTCTCCTCATCGCCTGGGTGATGCGCGAGAAGTCGAAGGAAGGCCCGCCGGCGACCTCGAGCCTCGTCGGCATCGCCCTGGTGTCCATTCTGATCGCGCTCTCGAAACAGGTCTATTTCCCGATCTCGTTTCTCTGCCTGCTGCTGCCCGCTTCGCGGTTCCGCGACTCCAGGACGAGATACGCCTTTTATTTTTTCTCCATCGGCTTCGGCCTCGGCCTCTCCCTCCTTTGGACCCTGGCGCTCAAGCAGCGCGAACTTTTCCTCCGCATGGCGGAACGGCCGCACGATCTCGACGTTCAGATGGACTTTATCTTGCGGGATCCCCTGGGATATCTGGGCATCCTGTTCGGCACGATCAAGAATCACTATGCGATATTGCTGGAGCAATTCGTCGGGCAGCTGGGCTGGCTCGACACGATACTGCCCAAGTGGCTGTGGGTCTCTTATGCGACGCTGCTTCCCTGCCTCGCCGTGGCGGACAGCGATCCGGGCTTCAGTCTGCGGGGCAAAGAGCGGGTCTTAGTCGCCCTATCGTGGGCCGCTTCCGTGTTTCTGCTGTTCTTGGCGCTGTACCTCCAAGCCTCCCCGATCGGGGCGGAATATATCGGCTGTCAGGGCAGGTATTTCATCCCTCTCGCCCCCTTGTTTTTTTTGCTGCTCTCCCATCGAAAGGAAAGCTTGCGGCTGACCCGATTCAAGGCCGTCCGCGTCGCCATCGCCGCTGCCTTGACCGGAGCGCTAATTGAAACCGCCTTGCTCCTATTGAAGAGATACCACGCGGCATGAACCGATACGCCCCCACGCCCCAGCGGGTTTTTCTTTGCATCGCCCTGTTCTTCGGGGGGTTGCTGGTGTTCGTCTATCCTCCGGTTCAGGCCCCCGACGAGAACGTGCATTTCTATCGGGCCTACCAGATCGCCGAGGGGAAATGGATTTCGGATCGCCGCGGGGACTTGGTCGGCGGCGACATGCCGGTCTCGCTTTTCAAGACAATCCAGCCTTTCGAGCGCCTCTACACAAGGGCCGATCGGAAGACCTCCTTCGAGGAAATATATTCCTTTCTAAAATTGCCTCTGAATCCGGAAGAAAAACTGCCGATCGCCTTTCGAAATACGGCGATCTTCTCCCCTGTTCCCTATCTTCCCCAGGCTGCGGGCATTTGGCTGGGAAAGGCCCACTATCTGCCACCCCTGGCCCTCCTGTACTTAGGAAGGCTTGCCGCCCTCGGCACCTGGATCTTCTTGATGTACGGCGCCATCCGCGCGATTCCGGTCTTCAAGTGGCCCCTGTTGGCGCTCGCGCTGACGCCGATGTCGCTGTCCGAGGCGGCCTCCCTGGCCGCCGACGGCTTCACCAACGGGGTATCCTTCCTCTTCATCGCCGTGTGCCTCGCCTTCGGCCTCGGCCCGGGCAAAAAGCTTGATCTCCGGCACGGAATCCTGCTCTTGGCCTTGGCCGCCCTGGTGACGCTTTCGAAGCAAATCTATATCCTTTTGCTGGGCCTGCTCCTGCTCATCCCCGAATCGAGCTTCGGTTCCAAAAAAAGGCGCCTTACCTTCCTTGCCGTCGCCCTCGGGGGCTGCCTCGTCCTGGGCGGCCTGTGGGGATCGGTCGTGAAGCGGCTTTACTTTCCCTTCTTCGAGGGCATTTCGCCCGAGCAACAGTTCGCCTATCTCCTGCAACATCCCTTTCGTTTTCCCGTCGTCGTTTGGAACACCCTGCGCGACTCGGGGCTGCCATTCATGGAAGAATTCGTAGGCAAATTCGGCTGGCTGGACACGTCGCTCCCGATCCCGGTATGGGCGGGCTACTGGGCCGTCTTAGTCGCGCTGGCCCTGTTCGGCGGGGACCCTGAGAAAGGGATGGCAAGCCGGACGAGGCTGATTATCGGTGGCACCTTCTTGGCCGGTTTCCTCGCCGTCTGTTTCGCCCTCTATCTCCATTGGTCCTTCGTCGGAGCCGAAGGCATCGGGGGCATCCAGGGCCGTTATTTCATCCCCTTCTCCCCGCTCCTTTTCCTTGTTGTTTATAACCGGCGTCTGGCCGGAGCGCTGCCCGCGGCCGGGCCGGCCGTACTGGCGACGGTCGCCGCTTCCACCGCCCTGGCCTCCGCCGCCGCGGCCATGCTCGATCGATACTACCCTTGAGGGGCTAAATTCCCGCGTCGCCGAGCAGGAGACCCTGGCGACCTTCCCGGTCGAAGATCGGGAAGCGGCCCCAGCCCGCCTTGGCCAGCAGATACTTCCCGGTGTCCCGCAGGACATGAAATCCGTATTTGACGCTGCGCGAGAAACTGATCGAGGACATTTCCTCGTGGTAGAGCGTGGGGCAGCTGACCTCGCCGATTCGAAAGCCGAAGTAGACGATCTGGGTCATCATCTGATTGTCGAAGGTGTAATCGTCGGAATTGTTCAGGAGGGGCAGGGTCTCCAAGACCCGCCGCGTGAAGGCCCGGTAACCGGAATGAAACTCGGTCAGCTTCCGCCGCAGCATCAGGTTTTGAAAGGCGGTCAGGCAACGGTTGCTGAGGTACTTGTAAAGCGGCATCCCTCCCCGCAAGGCCCCCCTTCCCAATATCCGCGATCCCAGCACCGCGTCGAAGAGGCCTCCCGCCGCAAGCCCGGCCATCGCGGGGATCAGCTTCGGAGTGTATTGATAATCGGGATGAAGCATGATCACGACGTCGGCCCCGCGCCTCAATGCCTCCCGGTAACAGGTTTTTTGGTTGGCGCCGTAGCCCCGGTTACGGTCGTGCGCCAGGCAATGAATCCCCAGTTCCCGGGCGACTTCGACGGTCCGGTCGCGGCTCGCGTCGTCCACCAAGATCACGTCGTCGACCAAGTCGAGCGGGATTTCCTCGTAAGTGCGCCGCAAGGTGGTTTCGGCGTTATAGGCCGGCATGACCACCGTGATTTTCTTTCCGACGATCATGCCGCGGACTCCCCGCGGGCCAAGCAACTCTCCCACGCCTCCCGCCAGCCGGGCATGCTCAAGCGGCCGGCCCAATCGGCTCTTTCGGTGGCGATGGCGATGTTCTTGGGTCGCGGCGCCGCGGGAGGAAAATCCTTCGAAAGCGCCGGAATCACCCGGCAGGGAATTCGGAGGGATTGGACCATCAAGGATATCGCCTCGTAACGCGAGCAGGATCCCGAGCAAGTGAGATGAAGCAAGCCCTGGGCCTCGGCCATGATCTCCAGGGTCTTTTCTGCCAAGAGACTCGCGGGATTCGGCACTCCGTATTCGTCGGCCACGACGCGGACGCAGTCGGAGGAACGGGCGGCAAGCAGTATTTTGGAAATGAAGTTGTTGCCTCCCGGGCCGTAGGGCCAGGAGATGCGGAGTATCAGCAATTTCTCGGGAGGCAGGAGGGCCGCCGCCTCCCTTTCTCCCTCCCATTTGGTTTGCCCGTAGTAGTGTCTGGGGCGGGGCGGGTCCGACTCGAGGTAAGGGCCCGATTTTTCCCCGTCGAAAACTCCATGGGTGCTGAAATGCACGAGCTTGGCGCCGCTTTCCAGACAGGCACGCGCGAGATTTTGAACGCCGGTCACGTTCGCCAGGCGAGCCTCATCGCGACGGCTTTCCGCCAAGTCGACTTCGCGGAACCCGGCGCAATTGACCACGTAGTCCGGTCTCCTATCGCGGAAAGCGCGACTCAGGCCGGCAAAATCCCCGATATCCAACTGCCGCCGTTCTGGAAAAAAGAACCGGTCGCCGGCATGCCGGGGGTTCTCCGCGAGAGACCGGAATCTCGAGCCCAAAAAACCATTGGCACCGAAGATGTATACGATGTTAGCCATAACCCGCCCCTAAATACATACCGGGTAAGGGGAATAATCGATTGCGATGCCTTTAGCCACCCCGAAATTTCCCGAAGGTTCCCCGCCGGCGGCGCTCGCCGCGGGCCTCCGCCAACGGCTCATGTCTTCTTGGAAAAGCCCGGCCGCGGTATTCGCGGTCCTGGCCTGCTGTTTTGGAACCCTCTTTCTGGCGATCACCCCTCCCCTGCAGGTTCCCGACGAGCCTCTTCACTTTTATCAAGCCTACTCGGTCGCCTACGGAAACTTCCTCGACAAGAGCGCGACTCAAATTCCGCTGAATGCCAGGACCGTCCAAAAGTCCTTCGAACACCTCGCGGGCCACCCCGAAAGAAAGACCTCCTCCGCGCAGATTCGCGAGGCCTTCCAGGTCCCCCTGGATCCCGAAAAACGCGGTCCCGACTCCACCTTCGGAAATCCCTTTTTAACCTACGCGTTCGGCGCTCTGGGAATCCGCCTGGGAGCCGCCCTGGAACTGCCGCCCGTGGCGTTGATGTACCTGGGAAGATTTTTCACCTTTCTTTTTTGGCTTTCGGCCACCTACCTCGCCATTCGGCTCAGCCCCGTCTTGAAATGGACGCTGTGCGCACTCGCCCTCACTCCCATGAGCGTCTTCGAGGGAGCTTCGCTGTCGGCCGACAGCTTCACCAACGCATGGTGCTTTCTGTTTATCGCCTATGTCTTTCATCTCAGCTACGGCCCGCGGAACACGCCTTTGCGAAGCGGTGACTACGCCCTCTTGCTTATATTGTCCCTGCCCGTCACCTTTTCGAAGTTCGTCTACGGAGTGCTGGTACTTCTTTTCTGGCTGATCCCCGGCTCCCGTTTTCCCTCCAAGGGAGTCCGCTGGCTGTCCTTCTTCGGACTCTCCGGCATCCATCTCGCCTTGTTCGCCTGGTGGATGTCCTTGAAGTCCAAACTGGGGCTACCTCCTCCATTTCCCGATGTTTCGGCGTCTCGGCAGCTCGCTCACCTCAAGACGGATCTATGGAACTATTGGGATGTCGTCTGGAGATCCCTCTGCGAGCAAGGAGAGGGGTATTGGAAGGCCTTCGTAGGAATCCTGGGTTGGCTCGACACCGTGTTGCCGGATTACGTTTACTATCTGTATTTCGGGATTTTCATCCTGTTATGGGCGGCGGACAAGACGACCCCCAGATCCATCCGATGGACCGACCGAATATGGGCGTTATCCGCGCTGATCCTGGGCCTTGCCTCGGTCCTAACGTCCCAATACTTGCTTTGGACGAGCGTGGGAAAGGGCACGATCGACGGCGTTCAAGGCCGCTATTTCATCCCCCTGAGTCCCTTGCCGTTTTTAGCGTTTTTCCCGCCGCGGATACTCCGACCGATTCTGGATAAATTTTCCGCCTATGTGCTGGCAGCTCTACCCGCACTCATGGCCCTGGGGCTCGCCTTGGCCCTGCGAGGAATTCTCTTAAGATATTATTAGGACTCTTTGGAAAGGAAGGCCATCCCCAGCAGTATCAATCCGGTGCCGAACCACCTCCCCCAGGCGATATCTTCTTTCAGAAAAAATAAAGAGAGGAGAAGCACCAGCAAAAAATAGATCCCGTTCAGCATCGGCAGCGCGAAGCTAAGATCCATCCGCGAAAGGATGAACAGCCAGACCAAGGTCGTCAGGCCCCCGATCGCGCACCCCGCGAACAAGGCGGGGTAGGTGAATATCCCCCGTACCAGCGCCGTAAACCCCTCCCAATTCGGGGATATCGCCCCCACCTGCGCCAAGCCCTTTTTCAGCAGAATTTGCCCCAGACACATTCCTATTGCGGCCAAGACCAGCTCGAAGTATTGGGTGGCTTTAACCATATATCGACATTCTCCATCGGGCGACCCCGGGTAAGGCGCCGCGATTTTCGTGGAAAACCATGGCAAAGAAGGCCGCCATCGTTCAGTCGAATTACATCCCCTGGAAGGGATATTTCGACCTTATCGCCTCCGTCGACGAATTCATCCTGTTCGACGACATGCAATACACAAAACGCGACTGGAGAAACAGGAATAAGATCAAAACTCCGCGGGGACCGGCCTGGCTGACCATCCCCGTCGAATCCAAAGGCAAATACCTCCAAAAGATCCGGGACACGAAGGTCGCGGATCCCGAATGGGGAAAAAAGCACTGGCGCCGCATCGGCGACAATTACGCAAAAGCGAGGTTCTTCAAGGATTACGAAGAGGCCCTGGCCCCGCTCTTCTTCACGGGCGCCGACTACCTCAGCGAAATCAACCGAGCCTTCATTGCGACCCTCTGCGCGCTGCTTGGAATCCGGACCCGCATCACGGACGCGGGGGATTACCCGCCATTCGAGGGAAAATCCACGCGCTTGGCCGAGCTTTGCCTGAGGGCCGGCGCCGACGAATACCTCAGCGGCCCCAGCGCGCGAGACTACTTGGACGAATCCGTCTTCTCCGAACGAGGCATCCGCGTCTCCTACATCGACTACTCGGGGTATCCGGAATACCGGCAGTTGTTCCCCCCTTTCGACCACCGCGTCAGCGTGCTGGACCTGCTCTTCAACGAGGGGCCCGAGGCGCGGCGCTTCATGAAGGCTTCTTGAATGGAACTTTCGATCGTCACCACCCTCTACCAATCCGCGACCTATCTTCGGCGCTTCTACGAGCGCAGCGTGGCGGCCGCCGAGCGCCTGAGCGGGGACTTCGAGCTTATCTTGGTCAACGACGGATCCTCGGACGAGTCCCTGGAGATCGCCAAGTCCCTCCTGGACCGGGACCCAAGGATCCGAATCGTCGACCTGTCCCGCAATTTCGGGCATCATCGCGCCATTCTCACGGGGCTGGCGCATGCCAAGGGCGATCTGGTGTTCCTGATCGACTGCGACCTCGAGGAAGAGCCCGAGCTGCTCGGGGAATTCCACCGGCTCCTGCTCGAAAAAAACGCCGACGTCGTCTACGGCGTCCAGCAAAGCCGCAAGGGCGGTTCCTTCGAGCGGATCAGCGGCGACCTCTTCTACCGGTGCTTCAACCGGCTTTCGTACTATCCCATCCCCCACAACCTGGTCACCGCGAAGCTGATGAAACGCGCCTACGTGGCCGAGCTCGTTCGCTACGACGACCCCGAGGTTTTCCTGGCGGGATATTGGCAGTTGCCCGGCTTCCTTCAAGTCCCCGCGACCGTCCACAAGCTGGACAAGGGCACCTCGGTCTACACCCTCGGCCGGAAGGTGGCCTTCTTTGTCGACGCCGTCACCTCCTTCAGCGCCAAGCCCCTCGTCTTCATGTTCTACCTGGGATTGGTCCTCATGGTGCTGTCCGCCCTGGGGATCGTCTACCTGGTCGCGCGCAGCATTTTCTGGGGCGACTTGCTCATGGGCTGGCCCTCCCTGATGCTCTCCATCTGGCTGCTGGGCGGGACCACCATCTTTTGCCTGGGCACGCTGGGGCTCTACCTCTCCAAGATCTTCGCCGCGACCAAGCGCCGTCCCTACAGCGTCGTGCGGCAGGTCTATGCCCGGGAAGGCGGAAACCATGGCTAGAACCGACGATCTCCTCGCCGACCTGCGCCGTTTCTACGACGATCGCGTCCGTAGCCACGGCCCCACCCCCGCGGGCCTGGATTACAATTCCGAAGCGGCCCAGACGCGCCGCTTCGAACAGCTGGCCAAGCTCTTGCCTCGGCGAGAGCCGTTTTCCCTTCTCGACTACGGTTGCGGCTACGGCTCCCTCTACAGGTACCTGCGGGAGCTCGGACTTTCCCTAAGATACCGGGGTTTCGACATCTCGGCGGAAATGCTCGCCCAGGCCGAGGCCTTTTTGGCGGGAGAGACCGATTGCGAGATTTTTTCGGAAGAATCGGCCCTTCCCGTCTCCGATTTCACGGTGGCCTGCGGAATTTTCAACAACAAGCTCGAGGTTCCCGAAGCGAAATGGCAGGATCACGTCTTGACGACCTTGCATCGGATTTGCGACCTGAGCCGGGAGGGCTTCGCCTTCAACATGCTCACGAGCTATTCGGATCCGGAAAAAATGCGGCCCGATCTCTACTACGGAGACCCATGTTTTTACTTCGACTATTGCAAAAAAAATTTCGCCAATGACGTGGCTTTGCTCCACGATTACGGGCTTTACGACTTCACGATCTTGGTGCGCCTCGCGCCTTGAGGCTCAGGGAGGAATAAGAAAATGCCTCTCATACCATTCAATCGTCCTCACACGGTAGGGACGGAGTTCGGCTACATTTCGGAAGCCATCGCGGCAATGCACATCTCGGGCGACGGGCGTTTCACGCAACGCTGTTCCGGCTTCCTGGAAGAACTCCTCGACGTTCCGAGGGCGTTGCTGACGACATCCTGCACCCACGCCCTCGAGATGTCCGCCCTGTTGCTGGACATCCAACCGGGAGACGAAGTCGTCCTTCCCTCTTTCACTTTCGTCTCGACGGCCAACGCCTTCGTCTTGCGCGGAGCCAAGCCCGTATTCGCGGATATCCGCCCGGATACGCTCAATATGGACGAAAGAGGGCTGGAAAGACTCCTCTCCCCGCGCACCAAGGCGATCGTGCCCGTGCATTACGCCGGCATCGGCTGCGAGATGGACGCGATCCTGAAAACGGCCAAAAAGGCCGGCGTCCCGGTCGTCGAGGACAACGCGCACGGATTCCTCGGCAAATACCGGGGGAAATACCTGGGCACCTTCGGCGCCCTCTCGGCCTTGAGCTTCCACGAGACGAAGAATTTCAGCTGCGGAGAGGGAGGCGCGCTGCTCGTCAACGATCCGCGGTACTTGGAGCGGGCCGAGATCATCCGCGAAAAAGGCACCGACCGAAGCAAGTTCTTCCGGGGCGAGGTCGACAAGTACACCTGGCAAGACTTAGGGTCGAGCTACCTGCCTTCCGACATCCTCGCGGCGTTTCTCTTCGCCCAATTCGAGGCGAAGGAAACCATCCACGCCGAACGCCGCCGGGTCTGGGAATATTACCATTCACGGCTGCGAGACTGGGCGGGACGAAACGGCGTCTCGCTCCCCTTCGTTCCCGAGCACTGCACCCCCTCCTACTTCATGTACTACCTGGTCCTTCCCTCGCCCGAATCCCGGAAGGCCTTGATTCGCCACCTGGCCGAGCGGGAAATCCAGGGGGTGTTCCATTATTTGCCTTTGCATCTATCTCCCATGGGACGTAAATTCGGCGGCAAGGAAGGGAACTGCCCCGTCACCGAGGGCATCAGCGAGCGCCTGCTGCGCTTGCCCTTTTTCATCGACCTGAACGAAAGCGATTTAGGCCGGATCGTGGAGGGAATCGTCGAATTCTCGCCGTAACCCCCGTTCGGCCCCGGAAATCGAAAAGACTCCCGATTGGCAACTCCGCGCGAAAACTCCCCCGAAGTCCGCTCCGGATCCAGGGCCCTGCCAAGGGCGGTCGCGGCCCTTTCCGTCGGCCTCGCCTTGCTCCCGCCCTTGAGGATGTTTTTCCTCTCCGAACCGCCCGCCCCGAACCACCCGTCGAACGACGAGATCTTCTTTCTCTTCCTCATCGACCGTGCCTTGCAGGGAATCCGCGACGGGGGGCAATTCTTTCTCGACCTCTTTTACACCTACAACGGCCATTCCATGCCGGCGCCGATCTCCCTGCAGATCGCCCTGGCCAAGGTCGCGAAGGTCGATTTTTACGCGCTCTCGGCGCGGGTCGGCTTCCTCTTCTTCCTGCTCAAGACGGCGCTGTGGTTCGACCTCCTGACCTTTCGCTCCAAAAGCCCCTGGAAATGGCTGTGGCTGCCCTTGATCTCGGCCCTGTGCTTCTCGGTCACCCAACTGAGCATCTTCGAATTCCCCTTCGGCTGCCTGGGCGAAGGCCTCTATCACCTCGGCCTCGTGCTCGCGATCTGGGGGTTGGCGCGCTTTCCCGACCGCTGGCCCGGACTCCTATGGATGGCGCTGGGCGGTTTGCTCGCAAGCTGGTCCTTCGCCGGAGGGATGCTGGCCTGGCCCGTCTTCCTGCTCGGCATGGTGTTGCTGGACTACTCGAAGCACCGGCATTACCTGTTTTGGCTCCTGTCGGCCCTGATCGCGTCTTGGCCCTACCTATACTTCCTTTTCGCGGAAGGGGATTTTTCCAGCCACATGCAGGGAGGCGAAAGCTCACCCCATCGCCTCTGGATCCAAGCCCTCGGCTGGCCCATGGCCGGCGGTTTTTCCCCAAGCGCCGCGGTCCTTCGGGGGTGGATCGGGCTTATTTTGTTCCTGACCGGAACGGCCCTATTGCTTTTTCGCAAAGACCGCAGGCTCCTGCAACGAAGCGCTCCGGCCCTCATGCTGTTGGCCTTCGCCCTGCTCAACGCCTTCCAGATCAGCCTGCTGAGGCCCCGCCTGGCCCCCTGGTACACCGCCACCTTCATGTTTTTTTGGCTAGGATTGGTCGCGCTCGCCCAGGAGTATCTCGCCTGGCGGTCCCTTGAGCGGGAAAAGGCGGGCTTCAAGACCTTGACCTCGCTCTGGGCCGCGCTCGCGCTCGGCGTGGTTCTATACTTTTATCTGGGTTCCCAGCGGGACGTCGACACTTACTCCTTTTTCCGGCGCAACCGGATCCCGGCCGCGGCGAGCTGCTACCGCCTGTACGAGACGGCCCCCACCTACTGCGAGGACCAGATTCTCTCCTGGAATACGGGGCACTATTATCTCCTCGCCGAAACCGCGCGATTTCTGGAAAAAAACCGCCTCGCGACTTTCGGAAACAGGCAACGATGGTCCCTCCAAGGGGATTTCATCTCGGAAAGGGTGCGCCTCCAAGAAAACCCCGGAATCCCCGACATCGCCTGGTCGCGGGACCTTCGCGCGCAATTCGTCCCGTTTACCGCGCCGCATCTCTTGAATTTGTTCCTCCATGCGCCCAACTCCGTCGAGTGGACCGTCCGGCTGCCCGCGAAATTGAAGCGCGCAGAACTGCGTTCGGCCGTGGCGATCAGCGCCAGCACCCCCGAAGACCCCGTCGCGGACGGTATTCTCTTCGAAGTCCAGGCCTTGCCCGAAGGGCGCGAGGGCCAACGGCTCTTCGCCCAATACCTCGGTCCCGAACAACGGGAATGGGTCCCTTTCCGCGTCTCCCTGAAACCCTATGCCGGACAAACCGTAACCCTGCGCTTCGACTCCAACCCCGGTGGCAACCTGGGCCAGGATTGGGGGATGTTTCGCTTCCCCTACATCGACCTGGAGCTCGAACCCGAAGGGGGGGACGAGTCGCCCCCTCCGGTCTCCGAGGTCCGTCCCGAAAACACCGATCTAAATCCCCTCGGCCCAAAACCGGGACCCGAGGATGCGATCCTGCTGCCGGCCCCCGAGGCCCCTCTCGATCTGTGCCTGGCGGATTTCTCCCACCTCGTCTTTCGCATCCCGAAACGGGCGGGCTTTTATCCGAGGACCGTGACCTTCCGCCTCCGTATCGGCGGTCCCCAAGGCTATACGCGGGAATTCAGCGTCCCCCTGATCCCGCTGGCGGGGATCGAGTCCTATCGCTTCGACTTGAAGCTCTTGGAATTGGATCAGAAGGCCAGGCTGACGGGCCTCGAGATCCTCCCCGTCGCGGCTTTCGCCGATAAGCCCATGATCGGAATCGAGGAGGTTCGACTGACGCGAAAGGCCGGCGCCGATTTTTGCGCCAAGGGGAAATAGGCCCGGCTTAGGCCTTCGAAATTAGGGACACGGCCTCTCGAAAAGACCCCGAGCGGGCGTCCTTGCCGGAGAGGATAGGACGGTCGATGGGCCAGGCGATGCCCAGCTCGGGGTCGCTCCAGAGAATGCCGCCTTCATCCGCCGGGTCGTAGAGCTGGCTGCATTTGTAATGGACGTCCGCCGTCTCGCTGAGCACGCAGAAGCCGTGGGCGAAGCCTTCCGGCACGAAGATTTGGGTCTTTCGCTCCCCGGAGAGCCGGACGCCGAGCCACTTGCCGAAGGCCGGCGAATCCGGGCGCAGGTCGACCACCACGTCGAAAATTTCTCCCCGCAAAGCGGTGACCAGCTTGGCCTGGGGACGGCGCACCTGGAAATGCAGGCCCCTCAAGACCCCTTTCGCGGAGTGGGAAAAATTGTCCTGGACGAAATCCGGTTCGATGCCGTGGCCGCGATACTTCTCGCGATGGTAAAGCTCCAGGAAATGCCCCCGCGAGTCGGGAAAAACGGCCGGTTCCACTACGAGGACACCCGGCAATTCCGTGGGCTTGAAACGAATCTCCATGGTCAACCTTCCTCCTCCAAAACCCGGTTCAAATACCTCCCATACCCATTCTTCCCCAAGCCCTTCGCCAATTCCTTGAGCCGCGCCGAATCGATGAACCCCTCCCGCCACGCGATCTCCTCGACGCAGCTCACCTGCAGGCCCTGCCGCTCCTGGATCGTCTGGATGAAGCTCGAGGCCGCCATCAACGAGTCGACCGTCCCCGTGTCCAGCCAGGCGAAGCCCCGGCCCAGCAGCTCCACGCGCAGGGCGCCGCGCCTAAGGTACTCGAGGTTGACGTCGGTGATCTCCAGCTCGCCCCGGGCCGAGGGCTTCAGGCCCTTCGCGATCTCGACCACGCCGGCGTCGTAGAAATAAATCCCCGGCACCGCGTAGCGCGACTTGGGGGCGCTGGGCTTCTCCTCGATGCTCAGCACCTTGCCTTCGGCGTCGAATTCCACCACGCCGTAGCGCTCGGGGTCCTGCACGGCGTAGCCGAAGACCAGGCCGCCTCGCTCCAAGCGGCTGGCGCGCTTCAGGATCTCCGGCAGCCCGTGCCCGTGGAAAATATTGTCCCCCAGCACCAGGCAGACCGGCTCTTTGCCTATGAAGTCCTCCGCGATCACGAAGGCCTGCGCGATCCCCTTCGGCTCGGGCTGCTCCGCGTAGCGGAAGCTCAGGCCCAGCCGCGAGCCGTCGCCGAAGAGCTTTTGAAAATGCGGCAGGTCGTGCGGCGTCGAAATGATCAGGATATCCCGGATCCCGGCCTGCATCAGCGCCGCCAGCGGATAATAGATCATCGGCTTGTCGTAGACCGGCAAGAGCTGCTTGCTGACCGCTCGGGTCAACGGATAGAGCCGGGTGGCCGAGCCCCCGGCGAGGATGATCCCTTTCATAGCGGGTATTGCCTCCTGATCCATTCGCGGTACTCGCCGTTTTGCACCCGGCGCGCCCACTCGCGGTTGGATAAATACCATTGCACCGTCTTGTCCAGCCCGCTCTCGAAGCTCTCCTCGGGAAGCCACTCCAGCTCCACCTCGAGCTTCACGCAGTCCATCGCGTAGCGCCGGTCGTGGCCGGGCCGGTCGGGGACGAAGGTCTTCAGCTCGCGGTAAGATCCACCCGGCCGCGGGGCCCGCTTGTCCAGGATGGCGCAGAGCGCCTCCAGCACCTCGAGGTTGGTCTTCTCGCAGCGCCCGCCGATGTTATAAGTCTCTCCGACCCGCCCCTTCTGCAAGATCGTCCACAGCGCCCGCGCGTGATCGCGCACGTAAAGCCAGTCCCGGACGTTCTTCCCGTCGCCGTAGATCGGCAGGGGTTTCCCCTCCAGGGCGTTGGCGATCAAGAGCGGGATGAGCTTTTCCGGAAACTGGTAGGGCCCATAGTTGTTCGAGCAGTTCGAGACCGTCACCGGCAGGCCGTAGGTGTGGTGGTAGGCCCGCACCAGGTGGTCCGAGGCCGCCTTCGAGGCCGAGTAGGGACTGTTGGGATGGTAGGGCGTGTCCTCGCGGAATTGCCCCTCCGGCCCCAGGCTCCCGAAGACCTCGTCGGTGCTGACGTGATGAAAGCGCCGGATCCGTTCGCGGTGCTTGCGCGCCAGCTCCAGCAGGCAGAAGGTCCCCACGACGTTGCTCTGGATGAAGTCGTCCGGCGCGGCGATCGAGCGGTCGACGTGCGATTCGGCGGCCAGGTGGCAGATCGCATCGACCCCGTGCGTCAGGATCGCGGCCTCCACCGCCTCGCCGTCGGCGATGTCGGCGCGCACGAAGGCGTAGCGCCCGGGGAAGCGCTCCGCGATCCCGGCCAAATTCTCCAGGTTGCCGGCATAGGTCAGCTTGTCGAGGTTGACGACCTTGCCGGCGTAGCCGCTCTCCTCCAGCAGGTAGCGGATGAAATTCGAACCGATGAAACCGGCCCCGCCGGTGACTAGAAGCACCTTCACGACGCCCTCGCCTCCTCGATCAGCCGCTCGCGAAACCGCGCCACGAACTCGGCCAGATCCTCGCGCCAATCCGTCATCTCGCACAGGCCCATCGCCCGCAGGCGGCGGTTCTCCAGCCGCGAATTGGCCGGCCGCCGCGCCGCCGTCGGGTACTCCGAGGTCTTGCAGGGACTTAAGGCCACGTCCAGCTTCATCAGGCGGAAAAACTCCCGGGCGACCTGGTACCAGGTGGCGGCCCCCTCCGCGGCGGCGTGAAACAGGCCGCCGACGTCCTCGGCGATCAGCCGGCGGATCTGCCGCGCCAGCCGGTGCGACCAGGTCGGCGCGCCCCACTGGTCGTCCACGACCTTAAGGGCCTGGCCGGCCAGGGCCCGCTTCAAGACGGCCTTGAGGAAATTGGGACCCGCGATCCCGTAGACCCAGGCGGTACGCAGGATCAAGGACTCGACGCCGGAGGCGAGGACCTGCCGCTCGCCCTCGAGCTTGCTCTCGCCGTAAAACGACAGGGGGCCGGTCGGATCGTCCTCGGCGTAGGCCTCGGCGGGCGGCTTGCGCCCGTCGAAGACGTAATCCGTCGAGAGGTGCAGCAGGGGGATGCCGCGCCCCCGGCAGGCCCAGCCCAGAAAGCCCGGGGCCTCGGCGTTGACCCGCCACGCCGCCTCGCGCTCGGTCTCGCAGGCGTCGACGCGGGTGAAGGCGGCGGCGTTGATCAGGCAAGAGGGCCGTACCTCGTCCAACACCCTTTCGAGGCCGGCCTCGCGGGAGATGTCGAACTCGTCGCGGCCGAGGGCCACGGCCTCGTAGCCCCCGCGCAAGACTTCGGCCAAGTCGCTGCCGACCTGGCCCTTCCCGCCGGCGATCAGGATTCTCATTCGGGGAGATTTAATGGATTAATCCCTTGAAGTCACCCCGGAAATTCCCCTTAAAATAATCGTCGCATGGCCATCCTGCACTTCCCACCCGTCGATACCGCCAGCCCCGAGGGTCTCTTGGCCATCGGGGGCGACCTGGAGGTCGAATCCCTCAAGCTGGCCTACGAAAACGGGATCTTTCCCTGGCCCACCGAGGACTACCCCCTGCTCTGGTTCGCCCCGCCCCGCCGGGCCATCCTCGAGTTCAAGGACCTCAAAATCCCCCGCCGGATGCGGCGCGAGCTCAAGGCCAAGGACTTCCGCTTCGCCGTCGACCGCAACTTCCCCGCCGTCATCCGCGCCTGCGCCGCCGGCCGCACCCGCAAGACGCACGGCACCTGGATCAATCCGATGATGATCCGAGCCTACATCCGCTTCCACGAGGCGGGCTACGCCCACAGCTTCGAGTGTTACCGCGGCGACCGCCTGGTGGGCGGCCTCTACGGCGTGGGCTTAGGCAAGATGTTCGCGGGCGAGAGCATGTTCTTCCACGAAACGGGGGCCTCCAAGGCGGCGCTACTCCACGCCGTCGACCACCTCCGCGAACGCGGCGCCAAGTGGATGGACATCCAGATGATGACCCCCCTGCTGCGCAGCCTGGGCGCCAAGGAGGTCTCGCGCCGGGCCTTCATGGAGCGCCTGGCCGTCGCCCTGCGCGCCGCGGACATCTTCTGAGTCGCCGCGAAAACCGCCCCGCCGCCGTGATTGACAGCCCCGCAACCCCGTGTTTTAACGGCCCTTCCTATGAACGAACCGAAAGAGCCCGGCAAAGACTACAAAGACACCCTCAACCTGCCGCAGACCGATTTCCCGATGAAGGCCAACCTCGCCCAACGCGAGCCCGAGTTCATCCGGCAATGGGACGAGGCCAAGGTCTACGACAAGCTTTTGCAAAAAAACGCCGGCCGGCCCAAATTCGTCCTCCACGACGGTCCGCCCTACGCCAACGGGCACATCCACTTCGGCCACATCCTCAACAAGACGCTCAAGGACATCTTGGTCAAGTACAAGAGCCTCTCCGGCTTCCAGAGCGACTTCGTCCCCGGCTGGGACTGCCACGGCCTGCCCATCGAGCATCAGGTCGACAAAGAATTGGGCCCCAAGAAGAGATCGATGAGCATCGTCCAGGTGCGCCAGGCCTGCCGCGACTACGCCGCGAAGTTCGTCGACATCCAGCGCGAGCAGTTCAAGCGCCTGGGGATCCTGGCCCGCTGGGAACGCCCCTATCTCACGATGGATTACGGCTACGAGGCCGCCATCGCCCGCCAGCTGGGCAAGCTGGTCGGCAAGGGCATGGTCTACAAGGGCAAGAAGCCGGTGCATTGGTGCATCAAGGACCAGACCGCCCTGGCCGAGGCCGAGGTCGAGTACGACAACCACCTCTCGCCCTCCATCTACGTGAAGTTCGAGACGGTCGACTCCTTGAAAGAGGTCAGCCCGCAGCTGGAAGGCAAGAAAGTCCAGTTCGTGATCTGGACCACCACGCCCTGGACGCTCCCGGCCAACCTCGCCGTCGCCCTGCACAAAAGCTACACCTATGCGGCCATCCAGGTCGGCGAAGAGATCCTGATCCTCGCCGAGGGCCTGCTCGAGCAGGTCCGCAAGACCCTCAACATCCAGGAAGACCGCCTGCTCGACCGCATCCCGGCCAAAAAGCTCGAGGGCATCGCGACCAAGCATCCCTTCCTCGAGCGCATCTCCAAGGTGGTCTTAAGCGACCACGTCACCCTCGACGCGGGCACCGGCGTGGTGCACATCGCTCCCGGCCACGGCCAAGAGGACTACGACGTCGGCATGCGCTACGGCCTGCCCATCCTCAACCCGGTCGACAACGAGGGAAAGTTCACGCCCGAGGTCGGCGTCCCCGAGCTGGCGGGCGTCTCGGTCTTCGCCGCCAACCCGCAGATCGTCGAGCTGCTCAAGTCCAAGGGGGCGCTGATGAAGGCCGAAGAGACCAGCCACAGCTACCCGCACTGCTGGCGCTGCAAGTCGCCGGTCATCTTCCGCTCGACGCCGCAGTATTTCATCTCGCTCTCCGCGCAAGACCTGCGCGGCCGCGCCCTCGACGCCATCCGCCGCACCCAATGGATCCCGCACTGGGGCCGCGACCGCATCTACGGCATGGTCGAAAACCGCACCGACTGGTGCATCAGCCGCCAGCGCAGCTGGGGCGTGCCGATCATGGGCTTCCGCTGCACCGCCTGCCAAGAGTCGCTGCTGCGCGAGGACGTGATCGAGGGCATCGCCAAGCGCTTCGAGGCCGAGGGCGCCGACGCCTACTTCAAATACTCCGCCGAAGAGCTGCTGCCGCCCAGCATGGCCTGCCCGCAGTGCGGCGGCAAGACCTTCGAGAAGGAGACCGACATCCTCGACGTCTGGTTCGACTCGGGCGTCTCCTACGCCGCCGTCCTTGAGCAACGCTCCGACCTACAGATGCCCGCCGACATCTACCTCGAGGGCACCGACCAGCACCGCGGCTGGTTCCACTCCTCGCTGCTGACGGCGGTCGGCACCGAGGGTCGCGCGCCCTACAAGGCGGTCTTGACCCACGGCTTCGTGGTCGACGGCGAGGGCCGCAAATACTCGAAGTCGGCGAAAAACTACACCCCGCCCGAGCAGGTGCTGAACAAGCTGGGCGCCGAGGTCCTGCGGCTCTGGGTCTCGGCCGAGGACTACCGCAACGACATCCGCTTCTCGACCGAGATCCTCGACCGCTTGGTCGAGACCTACCGCAAGATCCGCAACACCTGCCGCTTCCTCCTGGGCAACCTCTACGACTTCCAGCCGGAGACCGACTGGGTCAAGCCCGCCGAGCGCGTCGAGATCGACCGCTGGGCCCTGGCCGCGCTGCAAGAATTCATCCAGCGCGTCACCCAGGCTTATGAGGACTACGAGTTCCACGTCATCTACCACTCGCTCAACCAGTTCTGCACGGTGACGCTCAGCGCCTTCTACCTCGACATCCTCAAGGACCGGCTGTACACGGCGAAGGCGGCGGGGCGCGAGCGGCGCTCGGCGCAGAGCACGATCTACGATATTTTGCGGGCGATCACGGGACTGATGGCGCCGATCCTGTCCTTCACGGCGGAAGAGGTGCACCGCCACACGCCCGACTATCCCGGCAAGGCCGAATCGGTCTTTTTAAGCGACCTGCCCAAGACCGACGAGGCCCTGCTCGACACCGCCCTGCTCGAACGCTTCGACAAGATCGACCAGGTCCGCCAAGAGGTCCTGAAGGCCCTCGAAAAGGCGCGGCAAGAGAAGGTGATCGGGCACTCCCTCGAGGCGCAGGTGCGGATCAGCGCCCCAGGCGAGTGGAAGAAGCTTTTGCAGGAAAACCTTCAGAATTGGGCGCACTATTTCATCGTCTCTCAGGTGGTGGTGGCCCCCGAAGTCGAGCAGCCCACCTGGACCGGCGCCGGCATCGAGGGCCTGCGCGTCGAGGTGAAGAAGGCCGAGGGCGAGAAGTGCGGCCGCTGCTGGACGCGCTCGATCACCGTGGGCAAAAACGCGGCGCACCCGACCCTCTGCGACCGCTGCGGCAAGGTATTGTCGTAATGCGCAAATACCTCCCCCTCCTCGTAATCCCCCCGGTCATCATCGCCTTGGACCAATGGACCAAGCAGCGGATCCTCGACTCGATCCCCATCGGCCGCAACGTCCCCATCCTCGAGGGCTTCTTCGACCTGGTCCACTTCCGCAACCGCGGCGTGGCCTTCAGCATGTTCGACGACCTGCACGCCGCCGGGCACCAGTGGTTCTTCTACGCCGTGACGATCGTGGCCACGATCGCCCTGATCGCCCTCTATCGCAACACCGCCCCCGGCGACCGCAAGATGCAGGTCCCCCTGGCGGCCATCCTGGGCGGGGCCTTGGGCAATTTCATCGACCGGCTCCGCTTCGGCGAGGTAGTGGACTTCCTCTACTTCCACTGGCGCCACCAGATGGCCGACTTCGAGCTCTTCGGGCGGCACTTCAAGTTCGTCCTGGCCTGGCCGGCCTTCAACGTCGCCGACGCGGCCATCACCTGCGGGGCGCTCTTCCTCGTCTTCAAGGTGCTCTTCGAGTCCAAAAAGAAGCCGGAAAATTAGCCCCGCCCGGGGACCCAAGCCCCATTTTTCAGTCGAAGTCCGCGCGGGGATGCATTATGTTCGGTCCCTATGCGCCCATTTATCTATTATAGCCCCGAGTTCGCCATCCCCAGCTTCGCCTTCATGCTGATGATGGCCTCGCTGGTCGCCACCACCGTCTCCTATAAGATGGCGCCCAGCCGCGGCCTCTCGCAGGTGGCCGTCCTCGACTTAGGCATCATAGGGACGATCATGGCGGTGGTCGGTGGACGCCTCTTCCATATCTTCGTCGAGGGACCCATCTACGCCTCTCCGGGCTACAGCAATTACTATTGGGAGCACCCCACCCACCTCTGGCAGATCTGGCGCGGCGGCTTCGTCAGCTACGGCGCCTTTCTCGGCCTGGGCCTGGGCTGGATCGTCTACCTGCGCTGGCGCAAGCTGGATACCTGGGCCTACCTGGATCACGTCGGACTTTTCGCCGGGCCCTTCATCGACTTCTTCACCCGCCTGGGCTGCCTGCTGGCGGGCTGCTGCTACGGGCTAAAAAGCCCCTTCCACGACCACGGCAAGTACCTGCTCTACATGGTCTTCAACAACCGCAGCAGCGACGCGGGTTACAAGTTTCCCGGGGTCCCCCTGTGGCCGACGCAGATCTACAGCATGATCGCGGCGGTCTTGATCTTCCTGATCTGCTACTGGATCGAGCGGCACCGTAAATTCAAGGGCCAGGTGATGATGAGCTTCCTCATGCTCTACGCCTTCTTCCGCTTTTGGATCGAATTCCTGCGCGGGGACATGGACCGGGGCGTTTACTTCCGCAACACGATCTCGACGGCGCAAATCATGAGCATCCTGTTCTTCGTCTCCTGCGCCGTCATCTATCAAATATTGAAACGCAAAAATGCGGCGGCCGCAGGGGCCGCTCCAGCGCGTCCCCAAGCCGAGGAAAAGACCTCCTTGCCGGGAAGCGCCCCGAGGGACGAATCCGCGCATTGATGAACCCTCCCGCCGAACAACCCGTCCGGCCCGCGCTCGACACCCGGGCCCTCTTTCGCCAGACGCTCTGGGTCTGGTTCTTCACGATGCTGGCCACCCGCGGGCTCTACGAGCTCCAGCGCATCCGGTTTTTCCAAGAAAACATGATGCTCTTCACGGGGGTTCTGTTGATCTACGTGCCGATCTTCGTGCTGTGGCGGCGCAGGGAGCGGATGGACTTCTTCGAGGCCTCCGGGCCGCAGCTGCTGCGCTCGCTGGGTTGGTTTTTGCTGCTCTCGGCGATCGTCTTCCCGATGATCGAGGTGGGAAACCGCTGGTTCCAGGCGGAGTTCTTTCACCGGCATTACGTGGGCGGAAATTACCAGGGCCTGGCCAAGGCCGCGCTCTTTCACTTCCTGCTGGTGGCGATCCCGGAGGAGTT
>JADYZQ010000109.1 GCA_020853015.1 Deltaproteobacteria bacterium | reverse complement strand
AGGCTGGCCGGATCCACGCCCATGTCGCGCAGGATCCGATCCCAAGCCAGTTCCGGCGGCGCGTCCAAGACGTAACGGGCCTCGGCGGCGACGGTGATCCAGGCCCCCTCCCGCAGCTCCTCCTCCAACTGCCCCGCCCCCCAACCGGCATAGCCGAGAAAAAAACGGAAGGATTCGCGGCCGCCGAGAAGCAGCTTCTTCAAGGTGTCCATCCCACCGCTCAGGTACAGGCCGGGCAGGACCGTCTGACTCTCGCCCAGGCTGGGGTCCCGATGCAGGATCCAGCCGCGCTCCAGCTCGACGGGCCCGCCTTGGAAAACCGGCAGGCCCAGCAACGCCTCGTGGCAAGGCAGCTCCTGGTTTTGCGCGAAGTCCCCCAGCTTAAGGCCGCTGGGGCGATTGAGGACCAGGCCGAAGGCTCCCTCCTGGTCGTGCTGAAGCAGCAGCACGAGACCGTGAAAGAAATTCGGATCGCCGAGCTGCGGCACCGCGATCAGGAGGATCGGCGAGAACGCGTCCATAGAGATCGGAAATTAAAACGAAAAACCCGCAAAAACCATAGTGAAATTTCGATTGCTTCCTGAATCGGCCTTGCGTAAAAAGAGCGCCTGGGTTCGACCTTTCCACAACCTTATCTGCCAAGGAGGCTGATTGTGAAAAAAAGCGCAACACTATTTGCAGCTCTGATGCTGGTGACCCTCGCGTTGGGCGCCTGCAGCAAAGAAAAGAAGCAGGAAACCTCGACCACGACCCCCGCCGCGACCACCACGACCGGTGACGCCAAGCCCGCCGCGACCGGCGACAGCATCGGCGTTCCGGAGTGCGACGACTACATCGCCAAGTACGAGAAGTGCATCGGCGACAAGGTTCCCGAGATGGCGCGCGGCGCCCTGAAGGAGGCCTTCGAGAAGACCCGCGCCTCCTGGAAAGAATTGGCCGCCAACGAGGCCACCAAGGGAGCCTTGGCCGGCGCCTGCAAGCAGGCGATGGAGGCCTCCAAGACCGCCCTCGCCGCCTACGGCTGCGAGATGTAGTCTTAGGCCGAATCGGCAATAAGATCGAAAACCCCGGTCGTCCGCGACCGGGGTTTTTTTTGCCTCTCGACAAGGGCCTCACTTTCGACTATGGCTCGCGGCGGCTTATGCAAGGTTCCGAACTCCTCCTCGAATTTTCCGTGCGCCAGAACCGGCTGCTCGAGATGCTCGAGCGGCTTCACGCCTCGGCGGTGGATTTTTCCAAGCAATCCAAAGACTCCTCGCTGCGTCGCGCCCTGCGGCGCTTTTCCGCCCTACAAGAATCCCTCCAAGACGAGATCGCCCGCTTCCGCCAATGGTCGGCGAAGGCCGCCCTCCAAGAATCGGCGGCCGGCCCCCACCTCGAGCGGATCGGGGCCCAGGCCCAGCTCCTGGTGCAGGCGCTGGGCGAGCGCTTTCGCGAGAGCGACTTCGGGGATTGGAAGCGGCGCCTAGCCCAGATCGTCCCCACCGCAGTCCGCCTGAAGGAAGAATTGAAGAGTGTCGACCTCCGCGCCGCCTTCGCGCACGCGGCGGACGCCATCTTGATCGACCGCCTCGAGGGCCTGGGGCGCCCGCAGGTGGTGCAGTGGCCGCGCAAGATCTGGCACATCCTGGCTGCCCTGATCATCGTCTCGATCTACCTCTTCATTCCCGTGGAATTCTCCGTGAAGATGACCGTCTTCGGCTGCTTCACCGGCTTGGCCTTGGTCTGCGACGTCAGCCGCCTCTTGTGGCCGAAGTTCAACGCCCAGGTCGTCAAAGACCTGCAAAAGTACATGCGGCAGCGCGAGGTGAACCACCTCAACTCGATGACCTTCTACGCCCTCTCCACTTTCTTCGTCTGCCTGCTGTTCCCTAAGGCCACGGCCATCTTGGCGGTGCTTTTCTTGGGAATGGGCGATTCGCTGGCCTCCATCGTGGGCGTGCACTGGGGACGCCACCGCCTGGGACAACGCTTCAGCCTGGAGGGCACGCTGGCCTTCTTCGCGGTCTGCACCCTGCTCAGCCTGCTCTATCCCGTGCTGAACTCCGCCTTCCAGGGCCCGCTGTGGCTCTTCGCCCCGCTGGCCGGCCTGATCGGGGCGGTCTCCGAGCGCGTGCTGCCGCGGCTCGACGACAATTTCGTGATCCCGCTCTTCTCCGCCGGGATGCTGCAGCTCCTCCTGTCATTTTTCTAGACTTCATCCTCTCGAATCCTTACAGTTTCCCCATTCCAAAATCGTTGCCAACCTTTTCGCGGGAGGGCGTATGGCCATCATGAAGGAATTCCGGGAATTCGCCGTCAAGGGCAACGCCATCGACTTGGCGGTCGGCGTCGTGATCGGCGCGGCCTTCGGCAAAATCGTCAGCAGCCTGGTCGACGACGTCATCATGCCGCCCATCGGCATGCTCCTGGGGAAGATGGACTTCAGCAATCTCTTCCTGATGCTCAATCCCGGCAATCCGCCGGGACCCTATGCCTCGCTGGCCGAGGCGAAAAAAGCCGGAGCGGTCACGCTCAACTACGGTTCGTTTATCAATGTCATGGTGAGCTTCTTGATCATCGCCTTCGCGGTCTTCCTGCTGGTCAAGGCGATCAACCGGCTGCGGCGGCAGGAAGAGGCCGCGCCCTCGACGAAGAGCTGTCCCTATTGCCAGTCCAGTATCGCCTTGGCGGCGACCCGTTGCCCGGCCTGCACCTCCGAACTGAAGGCCGCCTGAATCGCGGCACCGTTACGGAAGCATCGAGGTGTACATAAAAAAACTGGCAACTAATCAAAATCCATATCGACAACGAATCATCACTCCAAATATATACGCCGACGTCGACCCGGGTAAGGTCAACTTCATTATTTTCTAATGGGGAATGTTTCCTGCATGGATATCCTTGACCTTCAACGCCGCTATTCCTCCCACCCAAGCATCGGCCGTTCCGCGGAACTCCGCAGCATCGCCGACGAGACCCATCCCCAGCTCCAAGCCGAGGCCTTGCTCGGCTTCGCCGGGCGGCAAGAACGCGACGGCCACGCCGAGATCGCGGTCGCCATCTATCAAGAGATGCTGGCGAATCGGGAAAGCCGCCCCTCCGACCCAAATCTGGCTTCGAGCTACGCGCGCGCGCAGGCGCGGCTCAACGCCCTCAGCGGAGAAAACGCCTCCTTCGGCGCCAGGACCGAAGTCCTGATGCGGAGTTTCGCCCAACAAGCCACCGAACCCAGCATGCTCTTGGCGATGGGCTTCGCGGGCGCCGCTTTTCGCATGACGCGCCTCGCGACCTTGTCGAGCCTGGCCGCCAATCCTTCCGCCCATTTTCTGACGCGCGGCCTGGGCGCACGGGCGGTCGCCGGCCTCTCGGGCTTCGCGGTCGAAGCCCCTGTATTTACACTGACCCATCGCCTGGGCGCCGAAGCCTTGGGGCGGGAGCAAGAGTGGACCCTCCCCGCGATGGGACGCGACTTGGCCTCGAGCTACCTCGTCTTGGGGGCCCTGAAAGCCGGCGGCGCCGCGAGCGAAGGGCTCTTCCGCGGCGTCCGTCGCATCGGCGGCCTCGGCGCGCCCACCGCCGCAAGCCCGCTGCGCGCTTTATTCCAGCAAGGCGGGATGCTGGCCGGCATCTTGGGCGGCCATCGCCTGGAAGAGCTGGCCGGGCTGCGCCGTCCCAGAGTCGGCGGCTCGAACCTCGTCGACGGCCTGGCCATGCTGCTTCAGTTTAATGTCGCCGGCCGCCTGACCCGCCAGGCCCTGGGACCGCGTTTCCACGGCTGGGAACTCGGCCTGGAGGCGCGAAGCGAGGCCCTGGCCCATGCCCATCGCCCGTCGAGCCGAGGCCCCTTCCTGGGCGAAAGCGCCTTCGGCCTGCAGCCGGCCCTTGCCGGCGCGGCCCGCGCCGTGCGGGCTCCGCGGGATGAAAATTCCGACAGGCGGCCCGAGGGACCGCAGCTGGTCTTCATGATGGGAAAGGGCGGAGAGTCCTCCTCCATCGATCAGACCGGCATCCGTGTGATCCAGGGGGTGAAGTCCCTGCGGCTTCCCGACAAAGGGGATTTTTGGCGGCCCATCCGAGACTGGATCGAGGCCCAACCCCACCCGATCATCGTGGGAGAGCTGGGCATGAACACGGACTTGGCGCGGGTCGAGATGATCAACCGCGGCTTCAGCGAGCGATTCGGTCATTCCGAAACTTCGTTGTATGGAAAAAGCGTCCGGAAGATCTTCCACAGCTTGAGCGACTCCTTCGTCGCAAGCCGGGTCCCTTTACTGGCGATGCGCTTGATTACCTCCAGCTTCGTGGAATACGCCCCGACCCGCATGCGGGTCCTGGCCGCGGACGGATCCGCGATCCAGGCCGTCGGCGCGGGCGCGATCATCTCCGTTCAGGGAAGGAAGATCGCCTTAGGCATCTTCACCGACATCGCCGGCGAGACCCCTCCGCCGCCCGTCTCCGAGACTCGAGAGGTCGCCCCGCCCACCCCGGGAAGCATCGCCCCGGTTTCGACGGCCAGGGCCGTGGACCACTTCGTCAGGGCCCGCGAGGCCCTCAATGTCGAAAAGGATAAGAAGTAGCCGGCTCGGGCGTCACTCGGTTTCCACGATGCGAACCCTGAGTCGTTGCCCGTCTTCCATTTCGTGAAGGTTGCGGTAACGCCCCGCCATCCCCTGCCAGCGGGCCAAGCCGTAGATCAAGGCATGGAAGCCCCCCAGCCAACGTTTAAACCCCTCATCGCGGCCCGATTTGGCCTCGAGCCTGTGCTCGAGCAGCTCGATCTCGCGGATGCGGGCATTGTGCATGGCGGCGGTCCAGTGGAAGGCCTCCTCGTTGGGGACGTGAAACTCCTCGGCCAGGCAGGGGATCAAGTTGGCCCAGCGGTTCTTCCGGTCCTTCGAGAAGCCGAAGACGTCGTTGATGATGGCCATCAATTCGCAGGTCACGGTCTCCAGCCTTTTCATGTCGGGATCCGCCAGCAGGGTTTCGGGCAATTCCCAACCCAAGGCGTATTCGACGAAGTCGATGGTCGGCAGCATCCCGACGGCGACGGTCCGGCAAGCCAATTGCCGCGCGGCGCTGTGCAAACGTCCGCTGGCGCGGTAGCGCTGCACCAGCTCGGCTTCGCTGCGGGTGGACCAAACCCACTCGCTGTAGCGCTCGGCATGGCGTTCCATCCACGCGGGGCTCATGACCTTGCGGTAGGTCTGGCCCAGCTCCCACCAACCGCGAAAATGCGGGCTGCCCCCCGGAAAAACCTCGGGTCGCCCGGCAATGGCCTCGCGCAACTGTTCCTGAATTCCGTCGTCCCGCTCTTCGATGATGTCGTCATAGAAAATCCACAGGGCCAAAAAGCGCATGATGGATTTCACCCGTTCCTCGGGCGCGTAAGGAAAGGGCCATCCCCCGTAGCCCCCAACGGTAAGCTTTTGAAATCTTTCAATTTCTTCTTGAGTTGTCACCACGCCCAGGCCTTGAAGCCAAGCCAGGGTGTCCCGCTCCATCGCCTGAGACGAGGGATGGGAATCGACTTTCCAGGATCGGGGGTAATTTAAGATAACCTCCGAGGAAATCTTGCTTTTTGGCAGATGCTTAAGGAGAGACCCCGGCGCTAACCGGCCCAGGCCAGATCTAAGTTCCATGACAAACCTCCCAACGATGCGCCCTAGACCTGCTTACCCTCAGGCCGAATGTGTACAAGTTTAGTGTCGCTTCCAAAATTTGGCGACAAAAAAATGTACGTAAATAATCTTGAGGGAGTGTCCTAGCCTTTGGGGTTGCCTTGGATAAGGAAGACTTGGCGGCAGGGAAGGAGTGTCTATTCTGGAAAACGCGGCGCGATCACCGCCAAGGTGCAGCGGGAAATGCAGACCATGCGGTCCTGTTCGTCGTAGATCTTGACCTGCCACACTTGGGAGGTCTTGCCCTGATGGAGGACTTCGCCGACGGCCTTGACCCGGCCCGAACGCACGGAGCGCAGGTGGTTGGCGTTGATCTCCTGTCCGACCACGACCTTGCCCTCGTCGGCGACCAAGAGCCAGCCGCCGAGACTGGCGGCGGTTTCCGCCAAGGCCACCGACGCCCCGCCGTGCAAAAGACCGTAGGGCTGATGGGTGCGGTGATCGACCGGCATGGTGATCACGACGCGGCCGGGTTTGGCCTCGACCAGTTCCATGCCGAGGGCCTCGGCCATGGTGTTTTGCATGCCGGCGCGGAATTTCGGATCGAGATCTTCCATAGAGACTCCTTGAAAAAAAAACGCGGCCCGGGAAGACCGAAAAACGTCTTCCCTCAGTCGAAAACCCCCGCGAGGCGGCGGACCAACTCGTCATGAAGCGGTCCGTTGCCGGCCAAGGTCTTCACCCCATGGCCGAAGGGAGGCCGTAGCGCGTAATCCAAAGGGCTGCCGTCGAGGGCGGTGAAACGCCCGCCCGCCTCCTCGAGGATCAGCGCGGGCGCCGCGGTATCCCAATAGCTGACGGGATGGTGATTGAGATAAATGTCGGCCTCTTGTCTCACTAGAAGTCCGACTTTGATGCCCACGCTGTTGATCGGCGGCAACAAGGGGCCCGGCAGCAGCGCCCGCGCGCGCGCCAAAGGGGCCTCCGGAAAACCGGTGGAGACCACCCATGGCATTGCGATCGGCTCGCGGCGCGCGGAGACGCGCAGTGCCTCGGTCTTGCCGCCCCGGCTGTGGCTGGCCCCCTGCCCGCGAATCGCGCGGTAGACGCGCCCTTCCAGCGGGTCGACGACCACGCCGAGCAGCGGCCAGCCGGACTTCAGCAGGCCGACCATGACGCAAAAACCCGGGATGCCCTTGGCGAAGGCCTTTGTGCCGTCGAGGGGATCGATCAGCCAGACGTAGTCGGAGCCCGGCTCGCCGCTCAGGCCGTTTTCTTCGGTGAGCACCGCATGACGGGGGAAATTTTTTCGCAGGCCCTCGCGCAGGATTTTGTCGGAGGCTAGATCGGCCTCGGTGACGGGGGACTGGTCAGCCTTGCGCTCGGTGGTCAAAGGGCCGCCGAGGAATCCCATGACGGCCCGGGAAGCCTCCTGCGCGAGTCCTTCGGCCGTCGCCAGCCAGTCGGAGTAGTTTTCCAAATCAGACCTCGTCTTTTTTCACGACGTGCAGGCCGCATTCCTTGTCGTCGTCCAGGCCGTTGAACCAGCGCCAGCGGCCGGCGCGGCGCGGCTCGAAGGGGCCGATCGGCGTGGTGCAGATCACGCAACCCAGGGACTCGTAGCGCCAACCGTCTTGCTCCCAGAAGAGCAGCTTGTGCACCGGGACGCCGTTATCCTCGCAGTAGCGGCGCAGCCTCTCTTCGGTCCAGTCGACCAAGGGCGCCACCTTGAGGATGGGGCGCCGCTCGGGGCCGTGGGGGATGATCTCGAAGCGGCCGGTGGCGGCGCGGGCCTTCGACTGGTCGGCGCGCAGGCCCGTCAGCCAGACGTCGAGGGTCCCGAGCACGCGCTCGTTGGGCTCGACCTTGCGCAGGTGGCAGCAGAACTCCTGCTTTTCTTTGCTGTCGAAGAAGAGGAACTCGCCGTGCTCGCGCAACATGGCCTTAAGCTTTTCCGGATCGGGCTGGATCTTCTCGATTTTCAGGGAATATTTTTTCTCGAGGGCGTCGAAGAGCTGGTAGGTCTCGGGGAAGAGGCGCAGGGTGTCGATGGTGAAGACCCGCGGCTTGAGGCCGGCCTTCACCGCCAGGTCGACCATCACGACGCCGGTCAACTGCCCGCTGGTGCCGATAGCGGCGCGGTCGCCGAAGCGGCGGAAGAGCTCGCCGATCAGGGCCTGGGGGTCCTGGATCGGTTCGAGGGATTGGATCAGGGCTTCGTTGATCGCTTCTTTCGCCATAAGGGACGCCTATGACCTCGCTGTCCTCCTCCGACCCGCCCGGCAGCGCGAAAAAACCCTTCCCGGGCATTCTCCGCCTCGAACCTATTTCGAGCGCTCGAAGGAGATAATCCCACGCTCCGCCAGCAAAGCCAAGACTCGCCGCGTGCTCTCTTCCAGAGTCTCCTGGCCGGTCTTAAGAACCAGCTCCGGCTTGTCGGGCGACTCGTAGGGGGCCGAGATGCCGGTGAACTCGGGGATCTCGCCGGCGCGCGCCTTCTTGTAGAGACCCTTGGGGTCGCGCTGCTCGCAGACCTCGAGGCCGGCGTCGCAGAAGATCTCGAAGAACTGACCGGCGGGGACGAGCTTTCGGGCCAAGTCGCGGTCGGCCTTGTAGGGGGAGATGAAGGCGGTCAGGGTGACCACATTGGCCTCGCAGAACAGCTTGGCCACCTCGCCGATGCGGCGGATGTTCTCTTTGCGGTCCTCCGGGGAAAAGCCCAGGTTGGCATTGAGGCCGTGGCGGATGTTGTCGCCGTCCAGGACGTAGGCGTTGATGCCGTTTTCGATCAGGGCCAGCTCGACCTCACGGGCGACGGTGGATTTTCCCGAGGCGGAAAGGCCCGTCAGCCAAACGACCGCCCCCTTCTGCCCTAGGTGCTCCTCGCGGGCTTGGGGGGTCAATTTGCCGTGGTGCCAGACGATGTTTTGGCTCTTGGGTTGGGCCTGGGTCATTGGGACACGCTCCTCAAATAGGTGAATCGAACGAGGGCCCCTCTTTAATGGCCGCGCGCCTTTTCTGTCAATGCCGCAAATTTTCACCTCCCACTCTCATTTTAAGGAGCACGAAAGCTGGGGCTAAGAATAAACGGGTGGCCGGGCGGGGGTCCTATGGACTGCTTGGCGATTGGCAAAATCCGCAGCGCCGCTTGCGAGCAAGGCGGGGGTGCAGACCGGACAGGACCCGTTTATTCTTAGCCCCAGCTTTCGTGGTTGATTATAGGTGCTAATTTTTTTGCGGACCGCCGAAGACCTGGGTGCAGAAGATGCTCTGCCCGTCGCTCGCGCAGCCGACGCCCAGAAAGGCGTAGTCCTTGGACAGAATATTTTTTCGGTGCGAGGAAGAATGCATCCAGTCGTCCATCATCTGGCCGGCGATCGCCTTGGGATCAACGAGGCCCTGGGAGCTGGTGATGGTGTGGAGGTTTTCGCCAACGCTGCGCCGGAGCTTGGGTTGGTATTTCTTGACGCGGTCGACGACGGATTTTTTCTCGGGGCTGAAGTGCGAGAGGTAGTTGCGCTTCAGCATGTCCTGGGAATGGTCGCGGGCGGCCTTAACCAAGATCTCCTCGCTTTCCAGGGGCGGGCGCTTTTTCTCGGCGCGGGCGCGGTTGCTCCCGTCGAAGATCAGGCCCTCGACCGCGCGCGAGAGCTCGGAGGGACTGAGCTTGGGGCCCTTCTCTTTCTGCTGCAGGTGAAAGGGAATGGATTTAGGCGACTTCGCCTCGAGCCTGGGGAGCGGCGATAGACAAAAGGCCAGGGCTAAGCTAAGGAAAAACCGTCCGGCGACGCTTCTCATCATGATGCCTACGCCGATAGCACGGAATCGAATCTATGAAAATCGCTACTTGGAACGTCAACGGAATCCGCGCCGCCGCCCGCAAGGGCTTTCTGGACTGGCTCGAGGCCGAGCGCCCCGACGCGGTCTGCCTGCAGGAGACCAAGGCCCACCCCGACCAGCTCGAGCCGGAGCTGCGCAACCCCGCGGGCTACAAGACCTTCTGGTCCTCGGCGAAGAAGAAGGGATACAGCGGCGTCGCGCTGTTTTTACGGAGGGATGCCGTTGCGGTGAAGGAAGGACTGGAGGTTCCCGAATTCGACGACGAGGGACGAACCCTGACTGCGGAATTCGACGATTTCATCCTCATCACGGGCTACTTCCCCAACGGCCAGCCCGACTTGGGCCGCGTCCCCTACAAGCTGCGCTACAGCGACCGGATGTTGGAGCACGCCCTCGCCCTGCGCCGCGAGCTGAACAAGCCCGTCGTCATCTGCGGCGACGTCAACACCGCCCACCGCGAGATCGACCTCGCCCGCCCCAAGGAAAACGAGGGCAACACCGGCTTCCTGCCTGTCGAGCGCGCCTGGGTCGACAAGTTCCTCGCCAACGGTTTCGTGGACATCTTTCGCGAGCTCGAGCCGGGACCCAACCACTATACCTGGTGGTCTTACCGCTCCGGCGCGCGGCCGAGAAATATCGGTTGGAGAATCGACTATTTCTTCGTCACCCCCGAGCTGAAGCCCCGCGTCGCCAAGGTCTACCACCAGCCCCAGGTCCAGGGTTCGGACCACTGCCCCATCATCCTAGAACTTAAAGCCTAGCGAAGTCCCCAGGACGTGCGCCTGGGTCCAGTTTTTGCCCGTTGGGCTGTCCTTTTCGGCGGCACTGCGCAGCAGGTAGTAGAGGTCGAAGGTGATCGTGTCCCCGCGGAACCCGAAGCTGTTGCCGGCCGCAACGCGGTTCTGGTTGAAATCTCCCTTGCCCGGCTCGAGGAAGATCTCCTCGGAGAGAAAGGGCTTGAAGGACACCGGCGAGGTCTTGATCGGAAAGGCGATCCGGAAGCGCGCGCGATAGCGGAAGACGGTGTCGTCCGGGAAGAAACGGATCTCGAAGCGCTGCCGGTTGCTCAACTCGACGGCGCCGAATTGCTTGGAGAGCTCGAATTGCGGGAAAATCCGATTTTCATAGTCCTTTCCCACCTGTTTCTCGAAGCGGTAGAAAAACCCGCCTTTCAGCCACTTGAGGATCTTGTAGTCGAAGCCCAGGGTAGTGTTGAAAAGCAGATAGTCCGAGACGTTGTTCTTGAAGCGATTTTCGGTGGCCCAGTGCAGGGTCCAAGGACTTTTGCCGAAGGCGTGGCTGATTTTCAATTCGGTCCAGAGCTGAAAGTCGTTCTCCTTGGCCCGGGCGGTCCCCGCCGCCGCGAGCAGGAAAAAAACCAGCAATATCCCCAATCCCCGTTTCATAAGCGCCTCCTTGCCAGGGTCCGTTTTCCGCCAAAAAATGGGGGATCGCCAAGTCTTTTTGCACAAGAATCGGTAAATTTATTGTGACATCGCGGTGGATGTCCTTTAATGATTTCCGCGTGAAAAAGTTTCTCAAGCAATCCTTCATGGCGGGGGTATTGACCCTGCTGCCCATCGCCGGGACCATCTGGCTGCTCAAGGCCTTGATCTTCACCGCCGAAGAATTTTCCCGCTCCTTCATCCCGGCTCGATGGCACCCCGAGCAGGTCCTGGGCCGCGACATCCCCGGCATCGGCCTGCTAATCGCCTTGATCCTGATCCTGCTCACCGGCACCTTCACCCGGTTTTACCTGGGGCGGAAACTCGTCGAGATGGGCGACCGCCTCTTCGACCGCATCCCCCTGGGCCGCGGCATCTATAAGGCCATCAAGCAATTCCTGAACACCGTCGCAGGCGAATCCGAAAAAAGCTTCCGCCGCGTCGTCCTGGTCGAGTTTCCCTCGCCGGGCAGCTTCGTGATCGGCTTCGTCACGGGCACCGCCTCCGGCGAGGTTCAGGACAAAACCGAAGAACGCGTCCTGAACGTCTTCGTCCCCACCACGCCCAATCCCACCACTGGCTTCTTTTTCATGATGCCGGAGCGCAAGCTGACCCCGCTCTCCATGCCGGTCGACGAGGCCTTCAAGCTGATCGTCAGCGGCGGCGTGGTGGTGAAGGAATCCCTAGAAAAATTGCCCCCGCAACCCTAGGCGGCCCCCTCCCGAACTCGCCTTCCGTAATAAATCGCCCTTTTTAAATGAAAATATATTTCATTTAATAAGTCGGTATATTTTTAAATTTTCTTTGACATATTTAAATATTATTTTTAATTTCGATATTAATTGAAAATTATTTTCTTTAAAGAGGTCCTATGAATTCCGAATGCCGCTCCAAAAATACCTTCGCCGTTTCCCTCTGCCGCAACGGCCACGCCACCCTGCATTTAGGCCGCAGCGCCGTCTTCCTGGACGCCGACGAGCTGCGCGCGCTGCTGGAGGCCGCCGGAAAGGCCCTGGCCGAATACGACAAGCACCTCGCCGCGGAGAGCCCCGCCTCGACCCTGGAAAATTTCTGGCCCCAAGTTTCCCACTAGTTTCACTCTGCCGCTCATCGAAAGGAACGATGCATGTCCACGCTTTGGATCACCCCCGAAACCCGCGAGCTCTATGACCAAACCCTCCGACGGGCCGCTTCGCGCCATTTCATCTTCGAATGGTCCAGCCAAGCGGAGGCGGAACGACACATCACCAACACCTTCTTCGCGGCCGCGCAAGTGACCGAAATCTCGGACGGAAGCGCCGCGTCCCTTAATCTGGAGGAAGAACGCACCCTCGATCTCGCCGAGGCCCGGCTGGCGATCGCCGCGCTTAATCGAGCTGCGGACGGGGACCTCCTCATCGCGGCCGACGAGGGCCGAACCGCCTACCAGCGTCTCAACGACACCATTCAATCCATGCTGCCCGCCAGGCTCGCCGGCAGGAGCTATTGCGATTACCTGATGTGGCAGACCTCGGCGCGCGCCGACGGCTGGCGTCGCATTTCCGACGCCATGGTGGCCCGGGAAATTCGCGGGAGTTTCCGCGGAGAAGAGATCGAGAGCGTCGACCCGCGGCCGGGCCTCGACACCGTCGACGCGGTTTTCGCCGCCTTCCTGCTGAATTACCAAGTCGGAGGCAGCGACGAGGACATCACCTGGAACGACGCCATGTTCTCCGGCGGGTCCTCGGCGATCCGCGGATTGGCGGCCTTTTATAATAATTAAGCTTTCCCAAATCACACCCGCTCTAGAGGGGCCCTCCCAGCCGAGGGCCCCTTTTTTTAGCAACCCGGCCTGTAGGGGGCCGATATTATGAAAACTGTTTTCAAATACTAACGGAAGAGGCCGCGATGGGGGATGAATTTTCTTGGAATATCAATAACATAGGCGTTGCCGGCGTCGACCTGGCGAACGACCCGACGGCGATCTGGGGCCTGAAGCTCGATACGGGGGCGGGAGCCCGACTGGACTGGTTCTTCACGCAGGGCCAATGGGAGATCGGCGACGGGCAGGGTTTCCAAAGCCCGCTCGGGGTCGATTCCTTCGACACCCTGGCGCCCTTCGAATACACGCTGAGCGTCGGCCTCAACTACGACGACACCTTCATCGTCCGGCTGGGCCGCCACCACTACGAACGAACCGAGGTCGAGGGGCTGCTCAACCGCAACGGCTTCCAGGCCTCCGCCAACGCGGCCAACGTCGCGGCCCCGTTGGGCTGGCCCGGCGGCGAGCTGCTCGTCCAGATCGAGAAAGACGCCTGGGCCTTGCGCAACCTGATGTTCAACGTCGCCTATTATTACGGCGGCGACAGCTCCCATATGGGAATCCTGGAGGGCCTGGTGTCGCTGGCCTTCACGGAAGAGGAAAACGCCCCGACCCTGACGCTCTCCGGATTCGGGACGGTGCGCGCGGAGGCCCCGGGTGCCGAGTTTGACGTGGCCGCGGACGGCACCATCTACGGCCAGGGCGGCGTTGCGGTCTTCGACTACGATCTGTTTTCGGCCACCGCGGGCGTCGTGCACCGGCGGGGCGATTATGAGGAACCGCTCAATCCCACTGCGGTGGAAGAGCGATTCGCGGGTACCGTCGGCATCGGACTTGAGCCTTCGGATTTCGTGTTTCGCGGCGCCTACACCTTTTTGAGCAAGGCCTTCACCTCGGATCTCGACCTGGAACCGCCCACCGGCCTCAACGAGTCGCATTTCGAGCTGAGCGCCGGTTACCGGCCCTTGGATTGGATGCTGATTTCGATCGGCTATCGCGGCATTCGCGGCGACGGGGGAGACGCCGACCAGCTCTTCGTCGGCATTCAAAGCGCCTTGGCCGGCGAGGTCCCCTTCTATCTCACCTCCCCTAAACCCGCCCAAGCCGTCGATTAAAACGAGACCTTCGGGGATATAGGAAGATCGTCATTCCGTCGCGCGGACCGGGGGGCCTCGCCGCGCCGGGGGATCAACTGTAGTCCTCGTTGAGCGCCTTGAGGAATTTCAGCAGCAACAAGAGATCTTCCTCGCGCAGGGCCATGCCCAAGAATTCCTTGGGCGGATTTCGCATCGACCCTTCGCGCGCCCGCGCCGAAAACTGGAAATAGTGCATCAGAACCGATTCGAAGGTGTCGAACTGGCCGTTGTGCATGTAGGGCGAAGAGTGGTCCAGGTCGCGCAGTCCGGGCGTCTTGAAGAGGCCGATGCTGAGCGGCAGGAGGTCTTGGACCGTGCAGGAGGCGTTCGGGTCCTCGAGCCGCCGGCAGAGCAGCTCGCGGAGCGCCGCCTGCGGCTTGGGAATATCCGAGTTGCCGAAGACGTTCCAGAGCCCCAGATCGGTATGGCCCGGCTTGTCGGCGGCCGGCACCGACAGGAAAATTCCCGTGCCGTTGGGATGCGCGGCCGTGGGCGACAGATAGGCCTCGGGATCGGCGCTGCGGGTCGCGTAATCGGGGATCGCGAGGGCCTCGAAGGCCCCCAGGCCGTGGATCTTGTCGAACTCCAGCTGCGTCACGCCGGTATTATGGAAGCTGAAGTCGGTGAAATTGGGCGCGGCGTGGCAGGCGATGCAGTTGCCGATGCCGCCGGCCAAGACCTTCTCGCTGCCGAGGGGGATGGCGTCAGGTTCGCGGAAAAAGATCCTCATACCCGCCAATTCTTCGGGACCGAAGGCGAAATCCTGCTGATGGAATTCGAATTGCTTCGAGAGCGGATCGACGAATTCAACTTCCTCGAGGTTATCCAGGGCCTGAATCAGACGCCGGCTGTAATCAAGGTCGGATTCGCCGTCATTAGGTTTACGAGGAAGATGGTTGATGGTGAGAAATTTGTCGTAGGGCGAGCCGTTGAATTCGCCTTTGGCGTTTTGCGAGAAGATCAGGTTGTTGACGTAGGCCGCCACCAGCTTGGCGACCGCATCGAAGACCTGTTGGTCGCTGGCTGCATCGACGTCGATGCGAAACTCCTCGGGCAGGCGAAAATCCGGCGGGATCGAGGGATCGGTCCCGGCCAAGAGCACCCGGTAGGGAATCGCCACGAATTGCTGGGCGATGGGATCTTGCCCCGCATCCTCGCGCACCACCTTGGCCAAATGCGCCGTCGCCTGGACCTGCTCGCCCGGCAACCAGCCGAAATTGCGACCGGTGAAGGTGGCCCGGACCAGGTCTTCCATCGAGACGAATTCTCCGTCGAAGTGGAGGAAGAGGTCTCCGGGACGCGGCAGCGCCGAATTGACCAAGGGCGGAGAATTGCGCGGCGCCGTCGTCTTGCCGTCTTCCCGCGCCGGAATGGGGCTGCGGCGGGCGAAATCGGCGTAGGTGCGCATGCCCCCTTCGGGGATTTTCAGCTGTTGGTCCACCATGTGACAGGCGGCGCAGTTCATCGACATCCCGGCGAAGGGCCCGGGCAATTCCCGGCCGACGGCCTCGGTGATCGCCATCACCGGATCTCCGGCCGGCAGGGGCGAATTCACCTGCGAGCCGTTGTGGGCGAAGAAAAATTGGGCGAAGCGCGTCTCTTGGAAGAGCCGCTCTCCGATCGCCACCTCGGCGGGGTCGGCCTCTTCCTCCTCGACCTCCGGGACCAAGGGTGTGGCGCAGGCGGCCGTGAGCAGCACCGAGAGCAGAAGGAGATATTTGAGGTTCCGCAGCTTCCAAATCATGGACGAGGCCTTTCCCTAAAGCATGAAAGTAACTTTCACCTGCTAGAAAAGTCTCTTCCGACTGTCAACAAGATTTCCCAGCTATTACTATTTTGCTTGACGGAACGGCGGCTTTTCGTTTTTAGAAAATAGTGAAAGTTATTTTCATATAAAGAGAGGATTCCATGACCCCGCCGAAGCAACCCGACAGCCGCCGTTTTCCCATATATCTGAGTTCCTTGCCCGTCCGCCATCCGCCCGGCTACCGCTCGCCTCTGACCGTGCGCCTGGAAAAGTCGCGGGAATCCTTGGCAGCCCTCCCTCCGGCGGAGGCCTCCGGCTGCGGGTCGGGCCGCCCCATCACCACCGAGGAATTTCTGCGCGAGATGTTGACCGGCGTCCCGCGCGGCGTCCGGCGCATGGCACAGGACGCCTACGAGCATCCCTTGGTCGTCGGCGGCACCGTCGGAGGCGTCCTCGCCCTCTCCTCCTGGCTGCCCAACCCCTACGCCCGGGCCTTTTCGCGCGGCCTGCTCTACCTGGGCGGGGCGGTCTCGACCTATTTCATCGGCAAAGGCGTCTACCGAGGCGTCGAGGCCTGGCAATGCAACGACCGCGCGGCCCTGCGCGAGGCCTCGACGGACTTCGGCGTGGGAACCGTCAGCCTGGGCTTGGCGCTGGCCGGCTACGGCATCGCGCAGCGCCTGGGCAGCACTCCGGAGAAGGCCCTGCGCTGGGGAGTCGTCGGAAACCTCCTGCACAGCTCGGACGAGATCGCCGCGGCCCTGGCATTGAGCCGGGGGGCCTCGAACATCCGCTGAGCCCTCGACGCGGGTTCGGCGGACTCGACCGTCGCGGAAAGGGCGGAAAACGCCTCGCGCGAAGGGGATTGAAGCCTCCCGCGCTATAGGGTAGACGATGCGCCATTCAGACCATGCCGCCCCTCAAAGTCTACATCCAAGTCTCCTTGGTCGCTATCGCCGGCCTCCTGCTGGGGGCCCTCCTATTCTGGCGCTTGACCAAGGCGATCCGGGCCCGACGCGCGGGGGCGATCGCCGGAAATCTTGCCGCTGTCACGGCCTTCGCCGCCGCGACCTTCGGCCTGTGCTACGCCCTGATCCCTTGCTTCAACTGGCCACTCGCCTCCTACTGCCGGGGCGACGCCGCGCAAAAATGGGTGGCGCTGACCTTCGACGACGGGCCTAACGAGCCCTACACTTCGCAGATCCTGGACATCCTCGCGCAAAAACAAGTGCCCGCCGCCTTCTTCACGGTCGGAGCGAGCGTCTCCCGTTCCCCCGAGGTCGTCGCGCGCATGCTGCGCGAGGGCCACACGGTCGGCAATCACACGCAGACCCACCGCGGCCTGATCACCCTCGGCCCCGACGAGATCCGGGAAGAGCTCGCCGGCTGGGAGCGGGCCATGGCCCCGATCGGCGCGCCGCAGCCCAAGCTGTTCCGCGCCCCCCACGGCTGGAAGTCGCCCTTTCTGGGAAAAGTCCTCGCGGAGACAGGCTACCGACTCGTCGGCTGGACCCGCGGGGTCTGGGACACCGACCGGACAGGCGCGGAGGTCTTGTTCCATCGCCTCACCGCGCGGCCGGAAAACGGGATGATCCTGCTTTTGCACGACGGCGTCGAGGGCGCGCCCGGAGCCGACCGCCGCGATCTGGTCGCCGTCCTGCCCAAGGTCATCGACCACTACCGAGCCCTGGGCTTTCGCTTCGTGAGGCTGCCGGAGATGATGCGAGGGACCGATCCATGAAATTCTTCCCTCCTCAGCGACCGTCCCTAGGGGCGACGGACGCCCCGCCCGGCGGCGAGAACGGTTCTCCCCAAAAAGCGCCTTTCCATATTGATTGACAAAGGAGCCGCTTTGTCATTTTCTCGGGAATGCGTTAAAAAGCCCCCTCCCGGCACCGGGATGACGGAAATTTCATGCTAAAAACCGCTTATCGATTGTCCGCCAACCTGTTCAACGCGCGTTTCCGGCCGAAGGCCCTGATCCATCCCCTCTTCGTCGTCTACCACATCACCAACCTTTGCAACCTGCGTTGTTTTTACTGCGAAGATTTCTCCGCCGACAAAAATCATCTCTACAAGCCCCACGAACTCGACACTCCACAGGTCAAGGAAGTGCTGCGGATCCTGCGAAAGAAATTCGACTACATCTACATCACCGGCGGCGAGCCCTACGTGCGCCAGGATCTCTCCGAACTTGTCGCCTATATGAAACAAATCGGCTTTCGACGCATAGGCATCAACACCAATGCCCTGACGCTCGACCAAAAGCCCGAGATCCTTCCGCACGTGCGAGATTTGGTGATCAGCATCGACTCAATGGACGCCCCAAAAAAGGACGAAATCATCGGCTGCAAAAAAGGCGGCGCCCAGAAAATATTCGACAATCTGCGATGGGCGGCGGGACTGCAAAAAAAATACGGCTACGAAGTCTCGATCAACTGCGTGGTGGCCCCACACACCCTAAACGACGCGCGGGAAGTTCTTCAGTTCGCGTTGCAAGAAGGCATCCGTTACTCCTGTATCCCGCAAAACGTCGACTACACCGTGCATCCCGACCTCAACTCTAGCGAAGACTACCGGGCCTTCATCCAAGAAATCTTGGAACTGAAAAGCCGCAATCCCCTCATCTCCGGTACTCGCTACTTTTTCCAAAACATCCTAAAGCTATCCCCCTTCGAATGTTATCCCAGCGTCGTAGCCCGGGTTAATGCCAATGGGGACGTCAGCTGGCCATGCCGCCCGCTCAAGACCATCGCCGGCAACCTGCTCGAGACCGGATCTTTCGACGCGACGGTGAAAGAAGGCATCCGTAAACACGGCATCCTCAACGCCTGCGGCAAGAACTGCCAGGTGCGCTGCTACATCGAGACCTCCCTTTTGGTGAAACACCCCCTCGCCCTGGTGCGCGAATTCTTCACGGGCCTTAAATCGGGCTCGCCCCTGGCCAACCCCGCCCTGCAAAAGCTGCCGGTCTCCGCCGGCTATGTGCCGGCGGAGAAGCACCTCGCCTAGGCTAATTGAGCTGCACGCTGACCAGCTTGCTGACGCCCGGCTGCTCCATGGTGATGCCATAGAGCGTGTCGGCCATCTCCATGGTGCGCTTGTTGTGGGTGATTAGGATGAACTGCGACTTGTCGACGAGCGACCGCACCATGTCGTTGAAGCGGTCGATGTTGGCGTCGTCGAGCGGCGCGTCGACCTCGTCCAAGAGGCAGAAGGGCGAGGGCTTGATGATGAAGATCGCGAAGACCAGACTGACCGCGGTGAGGGCCTTCTCGCCGCCCGAGAGCAGAGAGACGCTCTGCAGCTTCTTGCCCGGCGGCTGGGCGACGATTTCGACGCCGCTCTCGAGGATGTTCTCGGGATCGGTGAGCAGCAGCTCGGCGCGGCCGCCCTTGAAGAGCTTGGGAAAGACCTCCTGGAAAAGCTTGTTGACCGTCTCGAAGGTCTCCTCGAAGCGCTTTTTGGTGGTGCGGTTGATCTTCTGCAGGGCACGCTGGAGGGCGTCGAGCGACTGAACCAGGTCTTGGTATTGCTTGTCGAGGTGCTCATGGCGTTGCTTGAGCTCTTCGTACTCCTCGATGGCTCCCAGGTTGACGGGGCCGATCTTCTCGAGCTTCTCGCGCATCTCCCGCACCTGAGCGGCCTGGGCCTCGCGGTCGATGGGGCGCTCGGCGTAGGTCGGCGCCACCGAGGCGAGGTCGACGTGGTAGCGCTCGAGGATCTGCTGCAGAAGCACCTGGACCCGGGTGCGGCCCTCGCTCAAGTTGACGATGCTTTGGTGGAGCTCTTGCCGGACGGTCTCGAGCTGCGCTCGGCTCTGCCGCAGCGTGACCTCGGCGGCCCCCACCGAATCCTTGAGGGCCTGGATGCGGTCCCGCAAGGCCGTGGCCTGCCCTTCCCGCTCTTGAATCTCGACGACCAGCTGGGCGAGCCTCTCGCGGCTTTCCTCGATCTCGCGCTTGAGCTGGAGGGTCTGCTGGTTGGCCGCGCTGATCGAGACGTGCCGCTCGTCGAGCAGGCGGTGCAGCTCGCCGCGGTCTTCGACCATGCGCTGCAGGTCGCGCTCGAGGGAACTCTTCTTTTCGGCGACGATGGTCAGCTTGGACTTCTGCTCGAAGGAACGGTGGCGCAGGTCGTCGAGCCGGTGGCGCAGGTCCAACTGGCGCTGCTTGGCGGCCTCGCCGCGCGTCTGCAGCTCGAGCTTCCGCTCCTCGATGCCCAGCACCTCGGCCTCGAGATTTTGGATCTCTTGGACCAGGTCGGACTCTTCCTGCATGGCGGCAGAGATCTCGAGCGAGAGCTTGTCGCGCCGCTCGGTCAGGCGGCGGATCTCGGTCTGCATGTGGTTTAGATCCTGCTCTTGATGGACGATCTTGAGCTCCTCGCTGTGGGAGTCGCGTTTCAGCGCCTCCAGGCTTTGCTCGAGCATCTGGATGCGCGAGACGCAGCGCTCGACCTGCGAGGCCTGCTCGCGGACCTGGGCCTCCAGCTCGTGCACCTGCTGGCGCAGCTCTTTGATCTCGCGCTTCTTCTCGAGGATGGCCTGGGCACCGCTCTCCCGCGAGCCGCCCGAGACGACGCCGGAGGGGTCGACCACCTCGCCGTCGAGGGTGACCAGGGTCTTGCGATGGCCGTTGCCGTTCCACAGCTCGAGGGCACGATTGAGGTTTTGCACCAGATACACATCGCCGAACAGGAACTGGCCGACGCGGTCGTAGTCGCCCTTGACGCGGACGAACTGCTTCAGCGGGCCCAGCACGCCCTGCTCCTCGCCGTAGGGGAAATGCCCCTCGTCGCCCTCGTCGCGCAGCTCGACCGGGATGCAGCTCAGCCTCCCCATCGATTGCGTCTTGAGGTACTGCAGGGCCTCGACCCCGGCTTCCTGGCTCTTGACGACCACGTACTGCAGCTTCTCGCCCAACACCGCGCCGACCGCCATCTCGTAGGAGGACTCGGTCTCGACGATGTCGGCGACCGTCCCGTAGATCGAGCTGGTCGGGTCGAGCTGGCTGCGCTTGAGCATGACGTTGCGGACGCCGTCTTTATAGCCTTCGAAATTTCTTTCCAGCTCCTCCAGGGAGGTCAGGCGCGAACGCTTCAACGACAGCTTGTCCTTGAGTTCGGCGAGGCGGGCCTCCGCCGTTTTTTGCTCTTCGCGCTGCTTGAGGATGGTGCCGAAGATGCTATCGCTTTGCTTCACCAGGTCGAGCTTGAACTGCTTCACCTCGCCCAACTGCTCCTGCAAGGCGCGCAGTTGGGACTGTTGCCCGGAGAGCAACCGGTCGATCTCGTCGATCTCGGCTTGGTCCTTGCCGATGCGGCCGACCAAGTCGACCTTGCGGCGGCCGAGGCCCTCCTTGCGGCTGTTGCGCTCGGAAAGCCGCTGGAGCAACTCGATCGTCTCGTGGCCCAGCTGCTCGACCTGCAGGGCGGTTTCTTTCTCTTCGGCGATGCCGGCGAGCAGCGAGGTCTCGAGCTGGTTGAAGTTTTCCTGCGCGGTGGCGAGCTCGAGGTCGATGCCGACCTGGTTCTCGTTGGACGCGGCGATCGCCGCGTCCAGCGCCGTCACCCGGCCCTGGACCGTCTCGATCTCCTTGGCAGCGGCCTCGTTTTGCTTGCCAAGCGACTCGATCTCGCGGCCCTTGTAATCGACGCCGGCCTGATGGAGCTGAACGGAATTGTTTTTCTCATAGAGCACCTCCTGCAAACTCATGAGCTGCCGCTCCTGCTCGACCAGCTCGAGGCGGTCGGCCTCGAGCTGCGCCTCAAGCTGCGCCACTTGCGCGGCCAGAGCGGCCTCGTTTTCTTCGGAATTTTTCAGCCCGCGCTCGAGCTCGCCCAGGCTGCCGGCGCAGGCCAGGTATTCGTGGCTGCACAGGTGCAGCTCGAGGTCGCGCAGCTCGGTCTCGATCTCTTTGTAGCGCTCGGCCTTGCGGGCCTGGCGGTCGATGGAATTGATCTGCCGCTTGAGCTCGGCCAGTATGTCGGCCAAGCGCAGGAGGTTTCCTTTCGTCGCCTCGATCTTGCGCAGCGCGGCCTCTTTGCGGCTCTTGAACTTGCTGATGCCGGCGGCCTCCTCGATGATCATGCGCCGGTCCTCGGGCTTGGAGGTGATGATCTGCCCGATCTTGCCCTGCTCGATGATCGAGTAGGCCTTGGTGCCCACGCCGCTGCCGAGAAAGACGTCGTAGATGTCGCGCAGCCGGCAGGGCGTCTTGTTGATCTGGTACTCGCTCTCCCCCGAGCGGAACAGGCGCCGCGTCACCGCGATCTCGGAATAGTTGGCGTAAGCGGCCGGCGCGCGGCCGTCCTCGTTGCCCATCACCATGGTCACTTCGGCGAAGTTGGTAGGCGGGCGGGTCTGGCTGCCGGCGAAGATGACGTCTTCCATGGCCTTGCCGCGGAGGTGCTTGGCGCTCATTTCGCCCATGACCCAGCGGATGGCGTCGACGATGTTGGACTTGCCGCAGCCGTTGGGGCCGACGATCGAGGTAATGCCCTGCTGGAAGTCGATGACGGTTCGGTCGGGAAAGGATTTAAAGCCTTGAATTTCGAGTCGCTTGATCTTCAAACGGAAACTCCGCGCACACTAAGCCATAAACTATTGAATTAAGAGCTATTTTTGACCTGGAAGGAGGCCCTCTCGCGGGGCCTGGAATTGCCCTAGGGTTAGCATGGGGCCGGGGGGCTGTAAATAGCAAAAAAACCCATTAGTAGCGTCAAGTTCCTGACGGAATACAGCATCTTGGGTTTTTTCGATGCTGTGAGGCCGCGTCCTTAAGGAATCTGCTCGATGAATTGATTGTCCAGGGCGTTGACGATGGTCAGGGTGCCCACGCCGGGGGAGGCGTAGTAGACCTTGGTGGCGTTGCCGTTCGCGTCTTGCAGGTAGTCCAGGCCCTCGCCGCTGACGGCGCCGACCAGGGTGATGCCGGGCACCACCGTCGCCAGGTCCGCGGAGACGTCGAGCTCGAGGAGGTCGCCGGTGGAAAGCGTGAAGAAAGCCGCCAGCCTCCCGTCGCTCAAGGGCGCCGCTTTCACGAAGTTGATCGTGCCGGGGACGAAGTTGGGGTCGGGGATGGGCTGATCGGGGGCGTTGGGATTCAAGGCGAAGATCTGCGTCGATGCGGCGAGATTCGCCAAATCCAAGTCGAAGACCCGGGCTTGGTTGACCTGCGAGCCGCTCACGAAGAGCAGGGTCCCCGCGCCGTTGCTGGCCAGCGCCGCGTCGCGGGTGAGGATGCCGACGTCGACGGTCTGCGCGCCCGAGGCCAGATCGGAGGCGTCGATCAGGGACACCGCCGTGTTGGCCGCGTTGCTCACCGCCAGCAGCCCGGAGTCGGGATCGAAGTTCATCCTACCCGGAATACCGCCGACCGCGACCGGGGAATCGGCGACCTCCGCCCCGGTATTCACGTTATAGACGTGCACCTGGCCCGTCGTGGCGTTCGAGACGAAGAGCAGACCCACGGCCGCGTCGACGGCCAGGCCGACCAGGGCATCGGTGTTGGCGCCCGCCACCGCGATGGGCGAGAAGGCGGCCGCGCGAATCAGGTTGACGTCGTCGAAGTCCAGGACGGTGATCTGGTTGGTGGCCGTGGCCCCCCCGCCGGTCACGAAGAGCCGCGACACGCCGCCGGACAGCGAGACCGCGACACCATTGGAGGGAAAGCCCGGCAAGAGCTGAGGGGCCTCGTCGTTGAGCAGGGACTCGTCGTCCTTCCCGAACAGGATCACCCGGTCGGTGTTGGCATCGACGAGGTTGAGCCCGTTGTCCTGGTTGTCGATGACGAAGACCCGGCCTAAATCGGAGTCGATCGTCACGATGGCCGGGAAGATCAGGTTGTCCTCCTCGTTGTTGCCGGTGCAGGCCGAAGCCGCGGCCGCGAGGACCAGGGCCAGGAGAGCGATGCGGAATCTGCGAAAGCTTCGGAACATGGGAACCCTTCCTGATCAAATGCCTCCGGTGAATCCGGGGCTGAACTCGCCGCTGAAATCGTTGTCGTCGTCTTCTTTCTCGTCTTCCTCGTCGTCCGGCTCGATGTCGGGGAAGGCGAAGACGACTTGAAGCGCGTCCGCGTCGATCACGGTGATGTTGTTGCTGTCGAAATTGCCGACGTAGAGAAAGTTGCCTCCGCCGACGTTGGCGATCGCCATGGGGAAGGGCTGGTCGCCCGGATCGGAGTTGACCGGCAGGTTGTTGTCGACCGCGATGCGGGTGATCTCGGCCTGCAAATTGAGGTCGATGACCGAGACGGTGTCGTCTCCGGTGTTGCTGACGTAGGCGCGGGCGTTGGGCTCGTCGATGATCACCTCGCCCGGGTCGTTGCCGATGGGAATGGCGGCCACCTGCAACGAGCCGGTGGTGATCTCTTGCGGCGGGCCGGAGACCGGCGTCAATCCGGCGTCGGTCAGGATGCGCAGGTTGGCGGGCGCGCCGTCGACCACGTAGACGAAATTGGAGTCGCGGGCCGCGCCGCGGGTCGAGTTGGTGCCAACCACGATGTAATCGACCGGCTCGGTGCCCAGGTCGGTGACGCCGGCGACGGTCGGCGGCGTCATTTCGTTCACGTTGAGGATCAACATGTTGTCGGTTCGATTGGTGACGAAGAGGTTGTTGCCGGAAGGGCTGAGCGCCAGCTCGCGGGTGTCGTCGGCGAAGATCTCGCGACCGGCGGCGGTGGTGACGCTCAGGTCGACCTTGCTGAATCCCAGCATGTTGTTGACGTCGTAGCGCAGGGCCTCTCTGGAGGCGGTCACATAGAGCGAATCCACGCCGTCGAAGAAACCGCCGAAGGGGTCCTCGCCGGAGTCGAAGAAATCGACCTGCAGGAAGGTCGGCGAGGCCTCGTTGATGTGAATGCGCAGAACCTGGTCGATCAGGTCGGCCTCGGCGGCGCTCTGCCGGTTGGGCAGGTAGACGAAGCCGCGGGCCTCGTCGAGCAGGATGTTGCCGGAGAAATTGGGGATCGAGATCACCGCCAGGGGCGTGGGATTCGCCGGATTGGAGATGTCGAGGATCACGAAGGAGGCGTCCTCCCACAGCACCAGGTTGTTGGAATTGACCACGTAGAGCCGCTGGGCCGCGTTGCTGGCCACCATGGCGATGGGGTTGGCCAGCACCAAGGGATTCAAGGTCAAGGGAATGGGTATGAAGATGGAGTTTTCGCCGCAGGCGCCGAGGAAAAGGAGCGAGGCCGCGAGGAAGATTTTTTTCAAAGAACGCATCACTTCGTTTCCTTTTCTTTCAGGGCCGCGTGGGCCGCCGCCAGGCGGGCGACGGGGACTCGGTAGGGGGAACAGCTGACGTAGTCGAGATGGATGCGGTGGCAGAACTCCACCGAGCGCGGGTCGCCGCCGTGCTCGCCGCAGATCCCGACCTTGAGGTCGGGCTTGGTCTTGCGGCCAAGCTCCACGGCGTACTTGACCAGGGTGCCGACGCCTTCGACGTCGAGGGTGACGAAGGGGTCCTCGGGGAGGATCTTCTTCTCGAGGTAGGCCGGCAAGAATTTGCCCGCGTCGTCGCGGGAGAGGCCGAAGGTCGTCTGCGTCAGGTCGTTGGTGCCGAAGGAGAAAAAATCCGCCTCGCGCGCCACTTGGTCGGCGGTCAGGGCAGCGCGGGGCAGCTCGATCATGGTGCCGATCAGGTAGGTCAGCTGGACGCCCTTCTCTTTCAAGACCCTCTCGCAGGTCTCGGCGGTCACCCTGCGCATGTAGGCCAGCTCGTTCACGTGCCCGACCAGCGGGATCATGATCTCGGGGATGATCTTGAATCCCTCGTCCTTGGCCAGCTCGCAGGCGGTCTCCATGATGGCGCGGACCTGCATTTCGTAGATCTCGGGATACGAAATCCCGAGGCGGCAGCCGCGGTGGCCGAGCATGGGGTTGAACTCGTGCAGGGCCTCGAGCTTCTTCTTGATGCGCTCGAAGGGCAACCCGATCTTCTCGGAGACCTGCTGGATCTCCTCGTCGGTGTGCGGGAGGAACTCGTGCAGCGGCGGATCGAGCAGGCGGATCGTCACCGGCAGGTCCTTCATCTCGCGAAAGATGCCCTTGAAGTCGCCCTTCTGCATCGGCAGGATCTTGGCCAGGGCCTTCTCGCGGCCCTTGCGGTCGTCGGCCAGGATCATCTCGCGGACCGCGTCGATGCGCTCGCCCTCGAAGAACATGTGCTCGGTTCGGCACAGCCCGATGCCCTCGGCGCCGAAGCGCCGCGCCACCTTGGCGTCATGCGGGGTGTCGGCGTTGGTGCGGACCTTCAGCTTGCGGAACTCGTCGACCCAGCTCATGAAGGCGCCGAAGTCGCCGGAGAGCTCGGGCTCGATGGTGGGGACCTTGCCCAGAATCACCTCGCCGGTCGAGCCGTTGAGCGTGAGCCAGTCGCCCTGTTGGATGACGTGCTCGCCGACGCTCATGCGCCGCTCTTTGTAGCTGATCGCCAGGTCGCCGCAGCCGGTGACGCAGCATTTGCCCATGCCGCGGGCCACCACCGCCGCGTGCGAGGTCATACCACCGCGCGCGGTGAGGATGCCCTCGGCGACGTGCATGCCGTGGATGTCTTCGGGCGAGGTCTCGAGCCGAACCAAGATCACCTTCTCGCCCTTTTCGCTTTGGTGCTGGGCCTCCTCGGCCGAGAACACCACCTTGCCGGTCGCCGCGCCGGGCGAGGCCGGAAGGCCCTTGGCGATGACGAGCTGCTTGGCCTTGGGATCCAGCGCGGGGTGCAGAAGCTGGTCGAGCTGCGAGGGATTGACGCGCAGGACGGCGGTTTTGCGGTCGATCAGGCCCTCGGCGAGCATGTCGGCCGCGATCTTGACTGCGGCCTGGGCGGTGCGCTTGCCGGTGCGGGTCTGCAGCATCCAGACCTTGCCCTTCTCGATGGTGAACTCGATGTCCTGCATGTCGCGGTAGTGCTTCTCGAGCTTCTGGTAGATGTCGACCAAGT